>NZ_CP148048.1:929422-1239229 GCF_037482165.1 Parvimonas micra | reverse complement strand
TATGAAAAATATAAAGCTCAAACCGATGAAAATGCTAAAAAAGTAATTGAAGCTGGTGGACTTTTCATTGTAGGTACTGAAAGACATGAATCAAGACGTATCGACAATCAGTTAAGAGGACGTGCTGGTCGTCAAGGAGACCCTGGTGAATCAAGATTTTTCGTTTCACTTACAGATAACTTAATGCGTCTATTCGGCGGAGAAGCTATTCAAAGATTTGCAATGAATAGAAATTATGACCCAGACGAAGTGTTAGAATTTAAATCTGTTACTAGAGGAATTGAAAGATCTCAAGAAAGAGTTGAAGCAAATAACTTTGGTATCAGAAAGAATGTATTAAAATATGATGACGTTATGAATGTTCAAAGAAATGTAATTTACAAAGAAAGACGTGCAGTTCTTGACGGAGCAGATATGAAAGATACTATTCAAGAAATGTTAATTGAATTCATAGATGCAACTGTTGAACAATATTCTAACGGAAAAAATATTGAATTAAATGATTTGAAAATGGCAATTGAAAATGCATATTTACCACATGGTATCTTGAATTTTGAAGAAATGAAAGGACTAAACAAACAAGAATTAAAATCTTACATTACTGATGTTTCTCAAAAATTCTATGCTGAAAAAGAAGAACAAATCGGTGAAGAACAAATGAGAGAAATCGAAAGAGTAATTATGCTTATGGTTGTCGATAGAAAATGGATGGATCATATAGATGCTATGGATCAATTAAGACAAGGTATCGGCATAAGATCTTATGGACAACAAGACCCTGTAAGAGCATACGGAGCAGAAGGCTTTGAAATGTTTAACGAAATGAACGAATCAATCAAAGTAGACGTTCTAAAAGGGTTATTCAATATCCAACCTGCAGGAGCTGAAATCGAAAGAGAAAGAGCTGCAAAAGAAGTTTCTACAAATGTTCAAGACGAACAAACAACAGTTGTTAAAGGAAAACAAGTTGGAAGAAATGATCCATGCCCTTGCGGAAGCGGTAAAAAATATAAAAAATGTTGTGGAAGAAATAAATAGATAAGTTAGAGGAAAGAGTGAAGTTATTTCGCTCTTTTCTGCTAATAGAAAGGAAATATATGTCAAGAAGAAAGAAAAAATATTTAGAGGGAATAATTGAAAAAGTTAATTTTCCAAATATGTCTGAATTTACTTTTGAAGATAAAAAAGTAAATTTCAAAGGTGGTATTGAAGGACAAAAAGTTTCTGTAGTTGTTGGAAGAAAAAGAGAAAAACATATGGAAGCAAAACTTTTGGAAATTTTAGAAAAAAGTCAACTTGAAACAAATCCAACTTGTCCAAACTATTTGGAATGTGGAGGTTGTAGCTATCAAAGTGTTCCCTATGAATACGAACTTAAACTAAAACAAAGACAGATAAAGGAACTTTTTGAAGATGTATATTCAGATCAACCTGAAATATTTGAAAGTCCTTTAAAAACAGCATACAGAAACAAAATGGAATATACTTTTGCAGATATGTATAAAGACAGTCTAATAATGCTTGGAATGCACAAGAAGAATAGATTTTACGAAGTTGTAGATACAAAAGAATGTAATTTAGTACATAGAGATTTTGAAATAATAAGAAATGCAATTATCGACTTCGTAAGAGAAAAAAATCTTCCATTTGTTAAAAAGAGAACTCACGAAGGGCTGTTAAGACATTTAATCATTCGTTATGCACTAACAACCGGCGAAATAATGGTGAATATCGTAACAACTACCCAAAGTGAATTTGATAGAAAATGTTTTGTAGATATGCTTTTGGACTTAAAACTAGAGGGAAATATAAAATCTATCGTGCATACTGAAAATGACTCACTTGCAGATGCAGTTGTTCCTGAAAAAATAAATATTATTTTTGGAAAAGAATACATAACAGAAAAAATATTCGACTTGGAATTTAAAGTAACTCCATTTTCATTCTTCCAACCAAATGTATTTGGAGCAATAAATCTTTATTCAAAAGCAATTGAACTCTGTGGAGACATAGAAAACAAAGTAGTCTTTGACCTATACTCAGGAACGGGAACAATAGGGCAAATTGTAGCTAGAAAAGCAAAAGCAGTCTATGGAATTGAAATCGTAGACGAAGCAGTCGAAAGTGCGAATAAATCCGCAAAAGAAAATGGACTAACAAATTGTACTTTCATAGCCGGAGATGTGCTGGAAGAAATTGAAAACAGAAAAGAAATGGTAGATGTAATCATCGTAGATCCACCAAGAGATGGAATAAACCAAAAAGCATTAGAAAAAATAATCTCCTGCGGAGCAAAAACAATGGTCTACATTTCCTGCAATCCAAAAACACAAAAAAGAGATGTTCAAATTCTACTTGATAATGGATACGAACTGAAAACATTAAAAATCTTTAACCAATTCCCAAGAACAGTTCATGTTGAGAGCATAGCGTTGATGCAAAGCGTGAAATAGTGAAAATCCTGCGTTTTAAGCAGTTTTGCAATTATTATGTCTTTAATGAAGATGGCGATGGAGTACGAAAAAAAGTCCTGAAAAATTATATTGATGTGAATGTTTACATTGATATGGTGTGTTGAGATACAAAGAATGATTTAGGAACCGAGAAATAAGAAATGATGAGGTGGATAATAAAAATAATCTTGTTTCCAATCAATTTGCTGAATGAGGTATTTTACTATATGATTGAGGATTTAAGGGAATAGGAGCAGATAAAAGACCTGCCTTATGTTCAGGAAGAGAAAGATAACCTTATAAATATAGTCGGAAATATTGTAGGAAAGGTCGATGTTGTAGAAAGAGAAAATAGGAATGGAGAAATCTTTAAGATGACAAATTTCTCTGTGGTATCCAAAGATGATGATGGTAATAAGGTGTATCACAATTGCTCTGCTTATGGAGATAAGGGAGACATTCCCAAAGACTTTAAGCAGGGAGATTTTGTAAAGCTCTTTGGTCAAATCAGAATTTCCATTGATGATAATAGCAAGGAGCATAGCAATGTAAGGATACTTTCTTCAAAGTTCTTAAAGGCAAAGGAACAAATGAAAGGGCAGGAGGAAAAGAAAGAATCTGTACTTGGAGCTATCAAAAAATATTAGGCTGAAGATAAGGAAAAGCCTAAAGAAAAGAAAGAAGCATCAAAAGAAGCTGAGAGATAAATTTATTGTCGGTATGGCCTTAGGACTGCACCGGCTCTTTTTTTTATTTATGAGAGTTTGAATAAAGAGAATATATTTATGAAAAAAGAATATTTTATGGTATAATGTAATAAAATAGTTTTCTTGAACGAAGGATAAGAATGAGGGTTTTTAGTTATAAAAGATTGTTCAAAAAACTCATTGATTTAGATATGACAAATAATGAATTAATGGAAAAATCAAAAGTAAGTAAAAGCACATTCTATAAGATAAAGAATGGGCAGAATGTAACTACGGATGTTTTGCTTAGAATTTGTAATGCTTTGAATTGCAATATTGAGGAAATTGTAGAAATAAGTGATATTAAGGAGGAAAAATAAGTGAGACGATATGGGAGTATAGATGAAATAGCCAAAGAATATGCACTTACAAATGAGCAATTACTGGACTATTTGTTATCAAATGATATTGATGCAATAAGTGATTTGGATAAAATTGATCTAAACAATAAAAATATCATGGCTATTTTAGATAGAATTAATCGTAATAAAAAATTAAATAATCATAATAATTTAACATCTTTTGAAAGTATAGAAATAGAGGGATTGTTTGGAAAATATAATTACTTAATAAATTTTAGAGATGATATTTCTATTTGGGTATCTGAAAATGGTATTGGGAAAACAACTATATTGAATATAATTGTTGCTATTTTGACAGGTGACCAAAACACACTAATGGATATTAATTTTAAAAAAGTTATTGTTAATATTTCTGGAGAGTCATATCAAATAGATAGAGAACAATATTTCCAAGTTAATAGTAACAATAATAGATATTCTAAGAGAATAGAAGCATTGCTTGAAGAATTATCAATGTATGTGCCAAGAAGTTATTCTATAAAACTACGAAATGATTTTGCACATAAAAAATATATTAATTTAGAGTTTATTGAAGAGTTATCTTATAGGTTTCTTAATAATGATATTGACTTAATTAAAGATAAGAAAATTATGTATATATTGCATGAACTAAAAGAACTGCAATATAAAGATCTTTCTAGGACATTATATAAAATTAAAGAAGCATTAGAGGAAGATATACTTTTTTATCCAACATATAGAAGAGTAGAAGTTGGTTTGGATAAAGTTTTTCTAAATCGTAGAGATGAGTACAATAGATATGAGTTGTCTCCAAAATACATGGGATTTGGAATGAATGATGTTAAAAATAGAATAAGCAATGTGCTGAATAAAATGAGAAAAGATGCAAATACAGCATATATAGAAATGAATGCAAATATAATTAGCGAGCTACTGAAGAAAAATGTAAGTTACTATATCGATGAATACAATCCCATTGACCTGCATAAAGTAGATGTAATAATAAAAAGAATTGGTGAAGAAAGAATAGATAATATCGATAGTCTAAAAAGCTTTTTAGATAAGTCTAGTAGAGGAAAAACAATACCTAATATAGAATTTTTATCATATTATTTACAAAAATTAGTTAAAATATATGACGCACAAAAGCCATTAGACTCAAAGCTCAGAAAATTTTCAGATGTGTGTACAAAATATCTATCTGGTAAAAAAATAATATATGACGAAACACTTTTGACTATGAATGTTTATGATTGTAATGATGAAAAAATTGATTTTGAAGATTTATCATCAGGCGAAAAACAAGTAATTTCTATTTTTTCAAAAGTTTATTTGGATATAGTAACACCGTGCATATTTATAATTGATGAACCTGAAATATCTTTATCCATAGAATGGCAAAAAGAATTTTTGAAAGATATTTTTAATTCTGAAAAAATCGGATTAATGATTGCGACAACACATTCTCCATTTATATTCAAGAATGAATATAGAAAATTTGTTATTGAACTTGATAAATATAAGGAGGTGTAGTTCTGTGGGTTTGTTGGATGTTATGGAGAACGAATCTGACTGTATAGAGTCTATTTTTCAAAGTTATATTTCCTTAAAAAGTAAAAAAGATATATTTTTATTTTTTGAAGGGAAGGATGATTTTAAGTATTATGTTAGCAGGGTATCATCACATATTGGGAATAAGGAATATGGAGTTTTTCATTGTAATTGTAAAATGAATGTGTTAACCATTCAAGAAATGATTGTTAACCAAGCTGCAATTCAAGATGATAAGAAGAACTTATATTTTATAGATCGTGATTATGATAATAATGAAGATATCTCTGATAGTATATACATTACATCCTCATATTCAATAGAGAATTACTATTTTACAGATTCTGCTATAAAGAGGATGTTGATAGGAGTTGTTGGATTTTCTGAAGAAAGTGAAGAGGATAGTTTAGATTTTAAAATTGTTTTTGATCATATAGTAAATAAAAGAAATGAAATTATTGAAGAAATTATTTATGCTAATGCATGGTACTCTTTGCAAATAAAAAAGTCTAAAGATTGTGGAAAGTTTCCACAAATGACACCTTTAAAAGAATATAATGTGATTAAAAACCTCAATCAAATATGTGATTTTGAGAGATTGGTCGAAGATTCAATTGAGACTACTGAATGGGAAATGAACAATGCGATAGAAGTATTAAAAACAAACCCAGTAAATGAAATAAGAGGAAAATATTTCACTCAAGCTCTAACACCTATATTTAGAAATATATTTCAAGACGCAGGTAAAAAGCATAATAGAAAATTATTTTCAAAAAAGAGGAAAATACATTTGAATTTATCAGACATAATTTGTGAGTTGTCTGCGTATGCAGATACACCACCGGGATTGATTTCTTATATTAAAGAAAGACTATCTGCGTAAGGAGAAGGGAAATGTTTTTATCTCTCCATCTCTATACTCATATAAATTCCATGGTTCTTTCGTTTTTGATAAAGTTCGTCCATAGTGGATTTTGAGGAAGAATACTCTTTCGTAAGGGTATTCTTTTTTTCTTGCAGTTTATCAAGTTTATCTAAAATATCCTTTGAATTTGGGAGCCTGGAATATGATATTTTAAGATCTGAAAGGGAATTTTCATATAGGATAATTAGAGCTTTGTACTCTTCAAAAAATGCTTTGTCAGATGGATTAGCCTTATATTCCTTGCAGCACGCCCTGTTTTTTTAACTATATGAACTTGCTCCACAGTTGCAGAAAGCTTCTTGCATTTCCTTATCAATAACCTTGATTTTATCCTGTAAATTTTGCCTTTCATCGGCTGCTTTTTGGATGTACTCATCAAGTTGCTTAATGGATTTAATACCTTGTTCTCTGAGGAAGATAACAGACTCAGCCATTGTATTAAGGTTATGTTTGGTTGCCCAATATTCATAGCCTTTGCTTTCTTTTACTTTAACATTTGTGTTCATATCAATAACATTGCCAATGCGTTTTTTGACAGCAGGGGTTTTAATAGACGATATTTCTGCAATGCGTTCTTTTAAACTTTCTTCAGTATAATCTTCTCCGATTGTTTTAGATCTTGTAAATCTCGCTTATCTTTCGGTTTAAAAGCAATGTGTTTGCCATACTTAATTTCATAGCCAAGATCAGCTATTTTCTTTAGAAAATCGTCCCAATCCTTAGACTGTTTTATCAGATAGGTTGTTTTCTTTGCATAGCTTATCGCTTTGATACCTGATTTGATGATAGCTTTTTTTGTTGGATTGGTAGCATCTACCCGTTACCATATTTACATTATTGAAGATGATGTGATTGTGAATATGTCCTTTGTCTATGTGAGTAGATAAGACAAATTCATGCTCATTTTTTAATATCTTTTTACACAGCTCCATACCGATCTGGTGTGCTATTTCAGGCGTAGTTTCTCCCGGTAAAAAGGATTGAATAAGATGTCTTGCAAGAACAGTTCCGTTTGTGCCGGCATCATTTCGTGTTCTTAAAAACTGGGTATGAGCAGTTTCTTGATGGCATTTATGAGTGCTTACTAAGATTTGCTCATCTGTTTTTTCTCCATTAACAATATATGAAATAGCAAGATTAAGGGTTGATTTTATAGGGTGTATTTTTGTAATCGCCATAAATTTTAATCACCTCCTGAAGTCCTATTTAGAAGTAGGAAATGAATTTGCCATAGATCTTTTGAGAAATGTTCAATCTCCTTTTTTATATCACTGATGTCCTCTTTGTAGATTACACCTGCCGAATTTACTCGCTTTGCAATCTGATTGATGTTGTTTGTAGCGTTGGAAAGTAATCCTTGTAAATCTCGAAAAGGCTCTAAATCCACTTGATAAATTTCCTTTTCCAAAACGCACTTGCGAATAAAGTGGCTCATATTTCTGCACTTTGCAAGTTTTCGTTTCTCTTCAAAAATAGCCTTCTCTTCTACAGTTAATTTGATTTCAAGTCGTTCATTTCGTATCCTATTTGCCATAGGTAATTCCTCCTTTAGATGTATTTCGGGGTATTAGGGTTCTCCCTAACAAGCTAAAAATCGATAAAAAAAGAAGCAGATCCCAAAGGGCTGCTTCATCAATTTTTCCGTAAGTGTCCGTACACTTACTGTGCTTGCTACAAAAGAATGATTAAGATAGCAAGCGTTAAGCGAGTTTTTAATTTTAAGTAAATTATATCATAAAATACATATGTTTTCTATAGGCATCTTGACAAATATTGAATTATGATTTATTATTAAATATAAATTTAGTATTAACATAGAAAGAGGTGTGCTATGGCACAAGTATTAAAAGAAGAAGTTAGAAATAGAATACTTGAAGCAGCAGAAAAAGTGTTTTATAAAAAGGATTATAGAGGTGCCAAATTAACAGAAATTGCAAAAGAAGCAGATATTCCTGTGGCACTAATTTATACCTATTTCAAGAATAAAGAAGTTTTGTTTGATGCAGTAGTAAGTTCTGTTTATATAAACTTCGAGTCAGCCTTTAATGAGGAAGAATCTTTGGAAAAAGGTTCTGCTTCTGAAAGATTTGATGAGGTTGGAGAAAATTATATTCATGAACTTTTAAAAGAGCGTAAGAAGTTAATTATTTTAATGGATAAAAGCTCAGGTACAAAGCATACAGAAGCAAAACAAAAACTCATATCGCAAATGCAGGTTCATATTGAAGTAAGTTTAAAAAGACAATCTAAACAGGAATATGATCCAATGCTTGCCCATATTTTAGCCAGTAACTTTACAGAGGGGCTTCTTGAAATAGCAAGACACTATCAAAGTGAAAAGTGGGCAAAAGATATGCTAAAACTTATTGCAAGGTGTTATTACAAGGGAGTGGAATCCCTATAATTAGCACTAAAAAATAGACTTTGCGTAATCAGCAAAGTCTTACTTTAAACCTTAATACTGAATTAAAATTCAATATTATTCAATTTTGAAAGGAGCGTTGTTCATGCCAGAAAAAGAATTAAGAAAAAAAGTGATTGGAAAAAATGGCTTATCCAATTTACTTCTTGCTTTAAAAATAGTATGTGATTTGATACCACAAATCTTACTTGTATATTTGATTAGTTCTTTAATTACAAACAATATTAGCGAAGATAATTTGAAATATATTTTCTTAGGAATCTTTATATCATTTGCATTAAAAGGTGTGTTTTATTATTTTGCAACAAAGGTTGCCCATGAAAAAGCCTATGAAAAATTGACAGAACTTAGGTTAGATATTATCGGTCATTTTAAAAAACTAAGTTTAGGATTTTTCAAAGAACATAATACAGGAGAGCTTACCAATATCGTTCAACATGATGTAGAGCAAGTGGAAGTATACCTTGCCCATGGTCTTCCGGAAATAATGTCAGTTACACTTCTGCCTACCATTATTTTTGTAGTTATGATTTTTGTGGATTGGCGTCTTGCACTTGGTATGATTGTCGGAGTTCCACTCATGTATTTGGTAAAAGTTCTTTCACAGAAAACAATGGATAAGAACTTTGCTATTTACTTTAACCATGAAAACAAGATGAGAGAAGAGCTAATGGAATATGTAAAAAATATTTCTGTTATTAAGGCTTTTGCTAAAGAAGAGGAGATTAGCGAAAGAACATTAAAAACAGCAAGAGAGTATATTTACTGGGTTAAAAAGAGCATGGGAGCAATTACAATTCCAATGGGACTCATTGACATATTTATGGAAATTGGAGTAGTTATTGTCATGATTTTAGGAAGCATATTTCTTTACTATGGAAATATTACAACACCTAATTTTATACTTGCCATTATTTTATCGTCTGCCTTTACTACATCTATAAGTAAGACAGCTACATTGCAACATTTTTCTATTGTGTTTAAGGAAGCTCTAAAGGCGATTGGAAAAGTTTTAACAGTTCCGCTTCCAAAGAAAAAGACAGAACAAGGTTTAGAATTTGGAAATATAGAATTTAAAGATGTGAATTTTGCATACGGAAAAGATAGCTTTGAACTAAAAAATATCAATTTAACTTTTAAGAAAAATAGTTTGAATGCCTTTGTAGGAGCAAGTGGTTGTGGGAAAAGTACTGTATCTAATTTACTTATGGGATTTTGGGATGCTGACAGCGGACGAATAGAAATAAATGGGAAAGATATAAAGGATTACAGTCAGGAAAATATTTCAAATCTTATTGGAAGTGTGCAACAGGAGGTCATCCTTTTCGATTTAAGTATTTTTGACAATATTGCAATCGGGAAACTTAATGCGACAAAAGAAGAAGTCATAGAAGCTGCCAAAAAAGCGAGATGTCATGACTTTATTTCAGCATTGCCAAATGGATATGAAACACGAGTAGGTGAAATGGGAGTTAAGTTATCCGGTGGAGAAAAACAAAGAATCTCTATTGCAAGAATGATACTGAAAAATGCACCGATTTTAATATTAGATGAGGCAATGGCAGCTGTTGATAGTGAAAATGAAAGACTAATCGGTGAAGCGATTGATGATTTAAGTAAGGATAAAACTATCATTACAATTGCTCATCATCTAAATACGATTAGAGATTCAGACCAAATTATAGTTATGGATAAGGGTGTTGTTCTTGATGTAGGAAGCCATGAAGAGTTGATGAAAAGATGTGATTTTTATAAGGATATGGTTGATGCACAGAACAAAGTTGATAGATGGAATTTGAAAGATAATAGTCTTTCACGAGCAAGGAACGGAGTGGATTGCGAGTGTACGGAGGTGGTAACAGAAAATGTTTAGAGAAATGTTAAAACTACTTACAAAAACCGGCAAGAGAGATTTGATTATATCAAGTGTCTTCTTTGCCCTTTATGGACTAAGCTCCATAGCCATGATTGTTATCGTATTTTCTATACTGTTTCAGATATTTGATGGGACGAGTTTAGATATGCTTTATAAATATTTTATTGCGATTGGATTACTTGTAGTCTTCAAAGGTATTTGTAATATGGTCGCAGATATGAAAAAGCATAGTGCAGGTTTTGATATTGTTCAGCAAATAAGAGAACGCATGATTATCAAATTAAAGAAATTCAGTTTGGGATTTTATACCAATGAAAGACTGGGAGAGATCAATACAATTTTACACAAAGATGTTGATAATATGTCCCTTGTTGTAGGACACATGTGGTCGAGAATGTTTGGTGATTTTTTGATAGGTGCAGTCGTATTTGTTGGTCTTGCAAGTATTGATTTCAAACTTTCTATTATTATGGCTGTATCTGTTCCGATTGCACTTATCTTTCTATATCTGACAATTAAGCAATCTGAAAAAATAGAAAATCAGAACAACTCAGCACTTCTTGATATGGTTAGCTTATTTGTTGAATATGTTAGAGGAATACCTGTATTAAAGAGTTTTTCAAACAATAAGAGCTTGGATAATGAGCTTATGAATAAGACAAAAAAGTTTGGAGAAACAAGCAAAGTAGCTTCAAGATTCAAGGCAAAACAGCTATCTATATTTGGGTTTTTACTGGATATTGGATATTTAGTTCTTTTAATTGCAGGAGCAATACTTGTTACAAAGAGAAGTCTTGATGTACTTAATTTTATTATCTTTGCAGTAATTTCAAAAGAGTTTTATAAGCCGTTCGCTTCTATGGAACAACACTATATGTACTATGTTTCGGCGATAGATAGTTACGAAAGACTTTCAAGAATTTTATATGCAGATGTAATCCCGGATAAAGTGAATGGAATTGTTCCGAAAGATAATGATATAGCTTTTGAAAACATAGATTTTTCTTATGAAAAAGATGAATTTAAAATGGAAAAATTGAGCTTTTCTATTGCTGAAAAACGGGTGACAGCCTTAGTTGGAGAATCAGGTAGTGGAAAGACTACTATAACCAACTTGCTTCTAAGATTTTATGATGTGCATAAAGGGAAAATTACACTTGGAGGAACTGATATAAGGGATATTCCTTATGATGAGCTTTTAGATCGTATCAGCATTGTCATGCAGAATGTTCAACTGTTTGATAACACGATTGAAGAAAATATCAGAGTAGGTAAAAAAGGAGCTACAAAAGAGGAAATAATTAAAGCTTCAAAGAAGGCAAGGATACATGATTTCATTATGAGTTTACCAAAAGGTTATAAAACTGATATTGGAGAAAATGGTGGGATTCTTTCAGGTGGACAGAGACAAAGAATATCTATTGCAAGAGCCTTTCTAAAGGATGCACCTATTTTAATTCTTGATGAAATGACAAGTAATGTTGATCCTGTAAATGAATCTTTGATACAAGATGCTATTACAGAACTTGCAAAGAATAGAACTGTACTTGTAGTGGCTCATCATTTAAAAACCATTCAAAAAGCTGACCAAATTCTCGTATTTCAAAAAGGCAATTTACTTGAAAAAGGAAAGCATGGGGAACTTCTTGAGAAAGATGGTTACTACACAAAATTATGGAAAGCTCAATATGAGGTGTAACCATGATTTTGTTAAAAGATGTTTCTTATGAATGGGAAGATGGGCGAACTGCTTTAAAAAATATCAATCTTGAAATTAAAAAAGGTGAATTTGTTTTAATTTCAGGGAAAAGTGGAAGTGGTAAAAGTACTCTTGGAAGTGTAATAAATGGTCTTATTCCACATTATTACAAAGGCAAAATGAAAGGAGAAGCCTTTGTGTCCGGAAAAGATATAAGCAAATTATTACTTCATGAAGTAGGGCATATTGTAGGGACTGTATTTCAAGATCCAAGAAGTCAGTTTTTCACGACAACGACAGATGAAGAAATAGCTTTTGGGCTTCAAACTATCTGCAAATCAAGAGATGAAATCAAACAGAGAGTAGAAGAAGTATATGCAGAGTTGGATATTGAGGAACTTAAAGGAAAATCTGTTTTTGAATTATCAAGCGGACAGAAACAAAAGATAGCTATTGCAAGTATCTATGCGATGAATCCGAAAGTTTTAATTTTAGATGAGCCTTCAGCAAATTTGGATATGAAAGCAACATTTGATCTGTTTTTAATTTTGGAGAAATTAAAGAAAAAAGGTACAACAGTTGTTCTAATTGAGCATCGTTTGTACTATGCAAAATCTTTATTTGACCGTTTTCTTTTGGTGAAAGATGGAGAGATTGCACAGGACTTGAGTCGGGAAGAAGTTATCCATCTTGAAGGGGAGTTTTGGGATGAGAATGGACTAAGAACCCTTGAATTAGAAGAATACAGGATAAGTGAGAAGAAAGATTCATATCAATTAAATGATGAAAGTATCATCGGAAAAGGCTTGAAATTTTGCTATCCGAATGTAGCTAAGGATGGAAAGAAGCAAAAACAGTACATTTTAAATCATCTTGATTTCAATATGGAGTGCGGAATAGCCATTGGTCTTATCGGCTTAAATGGTACCGGAAAAACTACCTTTGCAAGAGTGATTTCAGGACTTGAGAAGATAAAAGAGGGAACAATATGGGCGGAAAAAGATCAAGAGTTGAATCGTAAAGATTTAATGAATATGTCATATTTTGTCTTTCAAGATTCAGACTATCAGTTATTTTCGGAAAGTGTACTTGATGAAATGTTACTTGGTATTTCAAATAAAGATAAAAAAGAAAATACTCAAAAGGCAAAGTCTATTTTGAATGTTCTTGGCTTAGATAAACATATAGATAAGCATCCGTTTGCTTTATCAAGAGGAGAAAAACAAAGACTGACAATAGCTTGTGGAATGATGAAACGGGCAAAAGTTTTTATCTATGATGAACCAACATCAGGTTGTGATAAAGACTCAATGCTTTCCGTCGCAAAACTGATTGAAGAACAATTGAAAAATGGTACAACAGTTTTGGTAATAAGTCATGATTTTGAGTTTTTAGCAAATACAGTGAGCAAGCTGTGGGTAATGGGAGATGGAAAAATAGAAACTGTTTTAGATATGAGTGAAAGTAATAAATTTCTCATATTAGACAAGATGAGAGGAGGTAGAGAGCTTGTCAGATAGAAAAACTATAGATCCGAGAATAAAACTTACTCTACTTCCAATTGTTGGATTTACGAGCTTTTTTATAAGCGATACAATTCTACTTTTTGTATTAATTGTTTTTGCCTTTTTTCTATATTTATATAGCGGGATGTGGAAAAGAGCGTTACGCTTTATCTTGTTTTTTGTGCTTTTATACTACATAGAGTTAGGGCTTGGAAAATTTTGTGAAGCAAGTATTGTATTTGCAATATATATGTTTATTTACTTTGCATCAAGAATGACCTTAATCGCTATGTTTGGTGGATATATAACAAAGACTACAAGTGTAAGTGAAATGCTGGAGGCGTTAAATAGAATGAAAGTACCAAGAAGCATTGGTATACCTTTTAGTGTTTTGCTTAGGTTTGTACCAACTATAAAAATAGAACTCAAGGCATTAAAAGAGAATATGAAGATTCGAGGAATTGTAACAAGCAGATTTTTCCCATTGCTACATCCAATTAAATATATTGAATATACGCTTGTTCCGCTTTTAATGAGAATGATTAAGATTTCAGATGAACTGTCAGCTTCAGCACTTATTAGAGGACTTGATAGTGATGAGAAGAGGGTAACATTAACAGAATTGCGGTTTAGAAAAACAGACTTAATGATTGGACTATTAGGAGCTTTGATGATTGCTCTTGTGATAGTAATACAGAAAATTTATTAGGAGGACTTTTATGAAAAACAAATTGAATGGTCGTGATTTTATTACAATCGGAATCTTTAATGCAATTGGAATTGTCATATACATGGCGGCCAGCTTTGCTATGGCAACAACAGTTATTGGAGGATTTATTGCTTCAGGAGTTAGCTTTATGGTAGCTGCTACCGTTTATATCCTTATGGCTTTGAAAGTTAAAAAGAATGGCGTATTTACAATATCAGGAACGCTTCTTGCTTTAATTGCATTGTCAGGAGGACATTTACCTCATGCAGTCTTTGCTGTAATCGGTGGAATTATATGTGATTTGATTATAGGAAATTATGAGAGCAAGGGACGAATGATTATTGGATATGGGATATTTGCATTAGCAGATTTTTTAGGAACAGTAATTCCTGTAATTTTATTCGGAACAGCTTCTTTTGTGGAAAGAGCATCAAAATGGAAAATGAGCGAAGCACAAATAAATGAAGCATTATCTTATTTCAAAGTTTCGTGGGCAGTAGGATTTGGCTTGATAACTTTTGTTCTTGCTTGCATAGGAGCATTTGTTGCAACAAGGATACTTAAAAAACATTTTGAAAAAGCAGGAGTGATTTAATAATAGATTTACTTAGGAGGAAAAGTAATGGAGGGATAATCATGTCAAAACTTATAGTTTCAGTTTTCACAGAACGATATAATTATCCTTTTTTATGCTTGTACTTACTTTTGTATAGCAATATATCGCCATTACAAATATACAAATAGTCAATATAACAAATCAGTAGTTTTCAAGTTAAGAGGACTTTTTATGCCAAAGTGTAGAAGTCCTCCTTTTTTATTCTCAAAAAGCAAACCACAGAACAGGAAAAGGAGGATAACTAAGTGGCTAAAGAATATTACCTTTATGTGAAAGGAAAAGCCGTACCTGTAAGCGAAGAAGAAAAATAAAAGCTTGAGGAAGAAGAACGAAAAATAAATGAAAGAAAAGATAGGCTTCACCAAAATTATCTGAAGCGTAAAGCAAACGGCAAACAACAGGAATATGAGGAAAGGTATAAAGCAAGGCGAGAACAGAAGAAGCAGGAGAAGCTAAGGGTTTTGAAAAGGGTTGGGATACTTGTAAAGGGTTCAGACGATAATTTATAGGAGTGGTGATATATTGACTAAAAACTGAAAAAGTGATAATATAATTATTAAAAATAATTAGATTATCAAAAATAAAAAATGAGAGGGGAAAGTTAGATGTCTTATTGCTCTGATATAACAAAAAATAGAATTTTAGAATGTGCTAAAGGGGAATTTTTAAGCAAAGGATTCGAAAATGCACAGGTAGCTGAAATTGCTAAATTAGCAAAAGTAACTACAGGAGCTATTTATCGTCATTTCAAAAATAAGGAAGCATTATTTTTTGCTCTAATTGAAGAGGAATATAATTACACATTAGATGTTGTTTCTGATGTTGAAAAAAGGAGCGAACAAAAAACTATTAGGATAGACTCTGATTTAGTCGATGATGAAGCGATTATAGAAAATTTATTCTTGGAAACAATGCTATTTGTTGATTATATGTATGCGCATTTTGATAACTTTAAGCTGATTTTTGCGTGTAGCAAAGGGTCACAAGTAGAAAACTTTATTGAGGATATTACTGAAAGATATACAGCTAAAAATATGAAGCTTATTCTTTTCAACGCTAAACAAGAGCAAATTATCACAGATATTAAAGAGTTTGAAGTTCATGTCATTACAAAAGGCTATATTACATCTCTATGCGAGTGTGTTCTTCATGATATACCGCATGATAATGTTGGCGAATATATTAGAAGCATTGTTATTTTTCAATATTATGGTTGGCAAGGCTTAATGAAGAAAAATAATAGATAATTTTTTGTCAAAAAGTTAGCGATAACTAATTAACTTTTTGTTTGGAGGAGGTATTTTCTTGAAAAGTAACAATAAAAATGCCATTTCAGAGTTGCTTAAATACGCCGATGGCGAGAAAAAACAATTATACAAATCAATTTTGTTAGCGACCATAGGGGAACTGTTTGGAATGATTCCTTTTTTAGCAATAGCAAAATTGATAGAAAAAATATATCAATCTGAAGTGTCATTTAGAACTGTATTGTGTTTAACACTTATAGCTTTGTGTGGACAAGTTTTAAAAGGTATTTTTACTTTATATTCAACAATAACCTCACACAAAGCAACATTTCATATTTTAAAAAATATACGAAGTTTAGTAGCTGAAAAAATGCTAAGAGTACCTATGGGTGTAATGATAGATACTCCTATAGGTAAATTTAAAAATTTAATTGTAGATACAGTGTCTAAGCTGGAAGATTCAATGGCTCATTTTATGCCGGAGATAACATCAAGTATAGTATCTCCTGTTTTATTTTTGGTTTTGATTTTTGCTTTGGACTATAGGATGGGGTTGGCTTCGTTACTTACAATTCCTTTAGGAATGCTTGGATATATAGGTATGATGAAGGATTATGAGTTTAGAAGCAAAACATATACTACAGCTCAAAATAATATGAATAGTACTTTGGTTGAATATATTAATGGGATTGAGGTTATAAAAGCTTTTAACCACAGTGCTTCTTCTTATGAAAAATTTACGAACGCAATTAACTTCTTTCATGATAGTACACTTGCTTGGTGGAAGCAAAGTTGGTTATGGTCAGCATTTGTTCAAGCAGTTATGCCATCCACACTTTTAGGAACTTTGCCGATTGGTGCATATCTGTATATGAATTCAAAAATATCGTTATCAAGCTTTATTGTGTGCATTATACTGCCTATTGGTTTTATTGCACATTTAATGAAAATCGGTAAATATTCTGAGCAATTCAACATGGTTAAGGCAAGTTTAGATGCAATAGAGGAATTTCTATCGAAAGAGGAACTTAAAAGACCAAAAGAGAAGGTAGTCTTTGATGACACTCTCTATCGTTTTGAAAATGTTTCATTTGCATATGATAAGGAACTTGTGCTAAAAAATATCAACTTTGAATTAAAACCAAATACAGTAACCGCATTGGTAGGAAATTCAGGTTCTGGAAAATCTACAATAGCAAAACTTATGGCTGGTTTTTGGGATCCGTCCAATGGAAGTATCTATTATGGTGGAAAGAAAATACCCGAAATTCCATTTGAACAGCTAACAAATGAGATAAGCTATGTTGCTCAAGACAATTTCTTGTTTAATACAAGTATAAAAGAAAATATAAAAATGGGAAAACCAACTGCAAGTGATGATGAGGTTATTGAGGCGGCTAAAGCAGCATCTTGCCATGACTTTATTATGGAACTTGAAAATGGATATAACACAAAAGTCGGTGATGCAGGAGGTTCTTTGTCTGGTGGAGAAAGGCAAAGAATTACGATTGCAAGAGCAATGTTAAAACAATCTAAGGTAATAATTTTAGATGAAGCAACTGCATTTGCAGATCCTGAAAATGAATATCTCATTCAAAGTGCAATCACCAAACTCATTAAAGGAAAGACTCTGATAGTGGTTGCTCACAGGCTCTCTACTATTACAAATGCTGATACAATCCTTGTTATGAAAGATGGGGAATTTGTAGAGAACGAAACTCATGAAGCCCTTGTAAAAAAAGATGGAGTATATGCTTCCTTGTGGAAAAATTATGTAGGCGGATTAGATAACGAAAAGGAGGCGTTGTAAATGATTAGCATTGTAAAACGTATATTAAAAATATCAGGGAAGTATAAAAAAAATGTAATTCTTGGTCTTATATTTAGTGGATTAAAATCATTCTTCGCTTCCTTGATGCTGTTGGCGGTTTTACTGATTATGATTAATCTTGAACAGTTGAATATGACTATTATTATGCAGGCAACAGCAATTGTAGTTGTGAGTATATTCGGCAGATTCATTTTTCAATATCTTTGTGATAGAAAATTAAGTGCATCAGGTTATGAAATTTTTAAGGATAAAAGGATTGAAATAGGGGAAAAACTGAAAAAAGCTCCAATGGGGTATTTTTCAGAAAAAAACTTAGGAACAATCCAAGCGGTTCTAACAACAACTATTTCCGACTTAGAGGGTATGGCGATGCTTGCGATGAACTTTATTGTAGGAGGTTTTTTTCATGCCTTTAGTATGACTACCATGTTATTGATCTTTTGTTTTCCGGTAGGGATGGTATCTTTAATTGCAATCATCTTTGGTATGGGCGTTCTTAAATTAATCGCAAAGAAAACCGAAAAATATTCTCCTATCATGCAAGACTCACAAGAAATGCTTGTTACTGATGCAATTGAGTATATTAGAGGAATTTCAGTACTTCGTTCTTTTGAAAAAGGAACTGATGGAAAAAATAAAGTTGAAAAAGCGTTTATGAGTAAATGTAAAGTTGATATTGAGGTTACTGAGGGTTCAGCTTATTTAATGAAACTATATGAAATGATTTTTAAAGTTGCGAGCTGTGTATTGGTGTTTGTTGCAATAATTCTATATATGAAATCTCTGATTCCACTTTCATATACTCTTATGTTTATAGTATCTGCTTTTCTAATTTTTATGGAATTGGAGTTGGTTAATGATGGAGCATTTTTAAGCAGAATGCTCGCAACACAACTTAATCGATTGGACTATGTTTCAGATATACCTTCGCTTGATGAGGGCGGAAAAGAAATTGACTTGAATTCCTATGACATTGAATTGAAAGATGTTTGTTTTGGATATGGGGAAAGAGAGATTTTGAAGAATATAAATTTGCAGATAAAGTCGAATAGCAGTTTGGCTATTGTCGGTGCTTCAGGTTCTGGAAAGACAACTCTTTGTAATATTATAGCAAGATTTTGGGATGTTAATAAAGGTGAAGTATTTATTGGAGGACATAATGTTAAGGACTTTACCTCTGAAAGCCTATTACAAAATATCAGTATGGTATTTCAGAAGGTTTATTTATTCAATGACACGATTGAGAATAATGTAAAATTTGGAAATCCGAATGCTACACATGATGAGGTGGTGGAGGCTTGCAAGAAAGCTTGTTGCCACGATTTTATAACAAGCCTTAGTGATGGATACGACACTGTTGTTGGTGAGGGCGGTTCAACATTGTCGGGAGGAGAAAAGCAAAGAATATCTATTGCAAGAGCAATCCTTAAAGATGCTCCAATCATTATTCTTGATGAAGCAACTTCAAGTGTAGATCCTGAAAACGAGCATATGTTAATTAGTGCAATTAATGAGTTAACAAAAAATAAAACTCTCATTAGCATTGCACATAGATTATCTACGGTAAGAGGAGCAGATCAAATTATTGTTATTGATAAAGGGGAAATTGTACAACAAGGGAATCATAAGGAACTAATTAGTCAAGATGGAGTATATAAACATTTCATCGAAATTAGAAAACAATCTATTGGTTGGAAAATATAGGTGATGAAATGGGAGATGTAGTTATTGATTTTGATAATGTAAGTTTCAGTTATGGAACACAAACAGAAGTGAGTCTCAGAAATATAAATTTCAAAGTTAAAGAAGGAGAATTTATTTTGCTTACTGGTCAGTCTGGTTCAGGGAAAACAACTGTTACAAGATTGATAAACGGCTTAATTCCACATTTCTTTGAAGGGGTTTTAACTGGAACTGTGAAAGTGTTAGGAAGTGATATAAAAACTATCACTCCCGGAGAAATGGGGAAAAATATTGCTTCTATATTTCAAAATCCACGAAGTCAATTTTTTACAACGAATAGTACCAAGGAAGTGGCATTTGCTCTTGAAAATTATGGAATAGATAGAGATGAAATGATAGATAGAGTGAATTGTGCATTTCACGATTTAGAAGCTGAAAATCTTATGGATAGGGATATGTTTTCTTTATCTAGTGGTGAAAAACAGAAGATAGCGATTATAGCTGCAAAAACTTTGAATCCCAAGATTTATGTTTTTGACGAGCCATCTGCAAATTTAGATATTCATTCAATTATTAAATTGAAAAAAATTATGGAGTGGTTAAAGAAACAGGGACATACAGTAATTGTTTCAGAGCATAGATTGTTCTACTTAAAAAATTTAGTAGATAAATGCTTAATAATGAAAGATGGAAAAATTGATAGAGAATTAAAGAAAAATGATATTGATAACTTGAATGATTCAGATATTAGAGCGTATAAACTTCGAACATTTAAGTTAAGTAATATTAAATATGAACTAAAGGATAATCTTATTGTTAACAAGCAAAATGCAGATTTTAAAGTGGAAAATTTATCTTTTTCCTATGATGTCAATCATTCTGTTTTGAGTAATTGTAATTTAGAAGGGAATTTTGGTGAAACAGTAGCTATAGTTGGACACAATGGAAACGGCAAAACGACATTAGGTAAAGTAATGTCAGGATTACTAAAAGCAAGAAGTGGACAATTTTTTATTGAAGGTAAATATACAAAGCAAAAAAACTTATATAAAAGTGTATATTTTGTAATGCAAGATGCAGATTATCAATTGTACTCCGATTCTGTTGTTTCTGAGTTAATGCTCAGTTCTATGAATAGTATTAAGAAAAATGATGAAAAAATAGAAAATGCGATAACTTTATTGAATATTTCATCATTCAGAAATAGACATCCGCAAAGCTTATCAGGAGGGCAAAAGCAGCGAGTTACTATTGCAGCTGCAATAGCTTCAAACAAAAAAATTCTGATTTTTGATGAGCCAACCAGTGGACTTGATTATGAAAATATGAAAGTCGTATCTGAAGCAATTAATACTCTTCGTAAAAAAAGAATACTGATTTTTGTTATTTCTCATGATTTAGAATTTTTAAGTAGAGTAGCAACTAAAGCAGTTTTTATAGAAAATAATACTGTTAGCAAAAGGATCAATTTAAAGAAAAGTGATGAGTTTGAAACAATAAAAAGATTTTTACTGCAGAGTGAGGGATATGAAGAATGAGCAAATCTTGTAAACAAAATGGAATAAGATATGATCCAAGAATTAAGTTGTTACAAGTTTTAATTATAGGGGTTTTAGTATTTACTTTGACTGGTAAAAAGTATGAAGTTCTACTTTTTTTGTCAGTATTTGCATATGGAATGATAAGCGGTATATACAAAACTTGTTTTAAATTTTTAGCTTTATATATAGTGTTGTTTATGGTAGCGGAAATAAGTCCATTATTTATTTCAACTACAATACACTATTTTTTCCTATGTTTTATAACATTGACTCTTGCAGCTATAAATATGATTAGAACAAGTGAAATATCTGAAGTATTAGCTTCCTTGCAAAATATGAAAATTCCATATTATATAAACATTCCACTAGCTGTTATATTAAGATTTTTTCCTACTCTAAAACAGGATATTACTTGTATAAAGCAGGGAATTAAGACTAGAGGGATTGATATTTCTTTCCTTGGATTTTTAAAACATCCTTTTAAAGTTTATGAAATGATGTTGATTCCTATGTTAATGCGAATGTTATGTACTGCAACTGAGTTGTCGGCATCTGTTGAGACACGAGGACTTGGAGTTTCGTGTAAAAAAACTAGTTATACAGAAGTCAAATTTCGTATGCTTGATACGTTATTGCTAGTAATAATGATGGTATTTTATCTAACTATCATCATTATGAAAATAAAAAATATTTAAAAATAAGGAGAATAATTATGGAAGAAAAAAAGAAATTTCAAATTAAAGATTTAATTATTACAGCACTAATGGTGTTATGCTCACAGGTTTTATATAGAGTGTTATCTTTTCTGTTCATATCGCCATACACAATGCTATTAGCAGTTCCGATATGGTCAATTATTGGAGCAATTGCCTATTTCTTAGTACCGGTAAAAACAAAAAATCCATGGATGATTTTATTATTTTGTGTACTTACAAGCATTATAGGTTTTTATCCACCATATATCATTAGTTGTATATTTGCCGGGATTATAGCTATGTTGATTGCAAGAACAAAAGGGGTTGGCAATTATAAAGGATTAACAATTGGATATATGATATTTTGTGTTCTTGCCGGCTTTGGTGGAATGTATGTACCATTTCTTTTTTATGCAGATCAAACACTTAAATCTTATGAAAAAATGTTTGGGAGCGAATATTTAGGTACATTAACTAAAATTGTTTCTCCTATGACTACAGTAATGATGCTTATTTTAATAGCCATTTGCGGATTGATTGGAGCAGTGATTTCCAAGAAATTATTGAAGAAGCATTTTGAAAAAGCAGGGATTATTTAGAATTTTTTATAGATGAAATTGGAGGAGGAATAATAATGGAAATGATAAGATGCAATATTACAATCAATCAAATTATTTCACCTTTCCACATTTAGAAATACTTTTATGTAGCAATATCTTGTTATAAAAAACAGTTAAATAGAAAAAATAATAAAACATTAGGTTTTAAGCCGAGAGGGCTTTTTACGCCAAGGTGTAGAAGTCCTCCTTTATTATTCTCAGAAAACAAAAACAGAAAAATAAAAAGGGAGGAACACACAATGGATAAGGAAGAATATTTCCTTTATGTCAAAGGAAAAGCGGTTAAGGTCAGTGAAGAAGTCTATAAAGCTTATTGGAAGATAATCGAGCATGAAAAATATCTTCAGAGAAAGGATTGAAAGTATGGCGTGATGCCATTTTCAACACTGGATAACGATGGATACTTTGTAGACAATATCATAGATGAGACAGTTGCGTTATTGTCCAAGCTTAATTAAGGGAAACATTAGATTAGTAAACTACACCTCTATATCTTGAGGATGAGATGTGTAATTATAGTATGGATTTAAAGAAGATCATTGCTAAAAATGAGAAAGAAGGATATTATGCGAGAAATGAGAATTATTCAAACATTGACAGAGTATCAAATGATTAAAGAGAAAGAGAAGTTTAGTTTATTTTTGTTTGGTTCACAGGCTTGTGCTCCGTGCAAAGCACTTAAGGAAAAAATTACAATTTGGAGTGGGACACATCCTCAAGTGTTCACTGGCTATGTATCAATAGAGAATAATATTTCACTTGCAGCACAAGAAAACATTCTGGGAGCACCTGCAGTACTAGCTTTTGTTGAAGGGAAAGAAGCAATACGAAAAATTGGATATTTTAGCCTTGAAGAAGTATTTGCTGCGTTGGATAGATATATATCATACAGTGATTAAAGTTATACGAAAACTTATTTTATAAACAAAGAAAAAAGTTAATATTTAATTAGTTATTTATTAATATTTGGAGGTTAATAGATGTATATATTGGAATTATATCAAAATAATTATTCAAAAGATTTAGTAGCATTTGATTCTTTAGAAGAAGGAAAAGACTTTGTATCAAAAATACCCGGATATACTATAGAAAAAGAAGATAATATAGAATATGAATATTTTAATCCTAAAAATATACCTGATTATATGGAAATTATCTATAATGAAAATATTGTACCACTAACCAGATTTATGTTTGACTCTGAAGAGAATGTTGAAATTATTTGGAAAGAAATTTCTAATCTATCAGTCGCAAAAGATAAAGTTATAGATGGATATTCAAAAATAGATGCTTATTTAATTAACAACGAAGAAGTAAAGGCTTATATTGAAGAAAGAGAAACTAAGTATAATATGATAAAAGATTTCTTAGAAACAAATGGTTATGAAGTAGATAGAAGCTTTTTCGGAAGTGAAGATGGAGAAGCGATCTTATACAGAAAAAAAGAAACCAAAGATTGGCACTTTCTATGCCACCTAGACCCATCATTTTTAGAGATAGAAGATTTGGAAGAATATGTTAAGGAAATAATAGATGAGTTTTAGTAAAAAATTTAAGATAATATGAGAAAATATTAATTTTTAGCATATATTTATAAAAGATATATTTATTACTAAAGGAGTTGAGTTCAAATGCAAAGAACGATAAGAGTAAAGGGAAAAGGAAAAATATCTGTTAAACCAGATATGATTAGACTTGATATTACTGCTAATGAAGTATGTAAAGAATATGATGAAGTAATTGAAAAGTCTACATTGTGTATTAAAAAAATCAAAGAAACAGTTGAAAGAGCTGGTCTTAATGGTAAAGAACTAAAGACAGTAAAATTTGATGTAGATTCAAAGTATGAGAGTTATCGTGATAAAAATGGCAACTATAAAAGTAGACTTGTTGGATTTCAATATACTCAAAAGTTCTATATTCAGTTTCCTAATGATAACATACAACTAGGTAAAATTTTATATGAACTTTCACATTGTGATGTTAATGTTGAGTTTTCTATAAAACACACTGTTAAAGATATTACTGCGGTTAAAAATGAATTACTTGCAAAGGCGGTTCAAGATTCTAAAATCAAGGCAGAAATTTTAGCTAAGTCATCAGGAGTAACACTTGTAGATATAATAAATATAGATTATTCTTGGGGTGAGATAGAAATTTACTCGGAACCTATTAAAAACTATTATCTTTCTGAGAGTACAATAAATGAACCATACAATATTGATATTGAGGCTGATGATATAGATGTACAAGATACTGTTACTATTGTTTGGGAGATAAAGTAAATCTATATAAAAATTATAAAATACTTAGTTATAAGAAAAATATCTCTTGTAATTCAAGAACACAAAAAAGAGACGTTTAAATCCTACTACAAAACGGCTATGAACTAAAAATATTAAAAATCTTCAATCAATTCCCAAGAACAGTTTCTTTTGATAGTGTTGTTTTATTGTGGGTGGTATAATATATATTTGAGTTAAATGAGGTATTTAAGAATAAGGTTGACTGTACAAAACTACTTAGTACAAGTTGACTATAAAAAAATATTTATATAAAAAGGAGATTTTAGTATGAGTAATGAAAAAAATAAAATTAATGATGAAGAAATTTTAAAATTTTTAAAGTTTTCCTATTTTGGAGATTTAAATATTTCAATAGAGGTAGCAAGTAATAGATCTTATCGTGATATGTGCCGTACATTAAAATTTGATGTATTACCAAAAGATACTAAGACTACTATTATATCGGATTTAAAAGAAGCTGTTAATGTTATTTTTAAGGAAGAAATTCCGATAATTAATGAAGGTAGTATTACAAGTCCGGAAAAATTTGATTCATGGCATTGTAAAGTATGTGAAAATATAAAATTGTTATATAACGAAAAAGGAATTAAGTTTACTTATGGACAAGCTCAAAAATGGGTTAATATGACTATTAAGTATTTATATTTATTTGGTGGATATACATTTGATAGAGTTTTTGAGAACATACATATACCAGTTGATAAGTATATTTTGGAGGCAGCTAACAAAAAACTTGGAATTGACAAACCAACAACTTCTTGGAGTAAATGGAATGATTATGATGATTATTGTAAGTATCAAAAAGCGATTAGAGAAGAACTTAGAAAAAAGAATATATCACCACTTCGTTGGGAGTTTAAGACTTGGTTAGAAAAAGCACAAGAAGATAAAATAGGTAATAAGAAATAAAATATTGTTTGTAATTGTATTTTTGGGATTATAAGGATAAATACTAAAGATAGATTTATCATTTATATGGTTGAAGATAAATAGTAAATATTGTGAAAAAAAGGACTTATTCCAAATGCTATCGTTAGAATATAATGCTAGTTTTGGATAAGTCTTTTTTGCTTGTTGAAAATAAACTCACTCTAACCAACTTAAATTTACAGATTTTTATAATAAAAAATTAATTTAAACATAAAAAATTTATTAAGAAATCCACTTAAATTTTTCGTGTTTTGTTGACAGGATTAAAAATTAACGGTAGAATAAACTTGAAGTAAAAATGTGGAAAGTTACCTAATTTTTTCAAGAGGTGAATTATACATATTAGATTAATATCTTAATAAAATATTAAAAAAATTAAGCCATGAAGTAAATATTGCAAGTATAATAAATCAAAAAGGTAATTAAAATGTTAAATAAAATAAAATCATATTGGTATGAATTAAAAACAGAATATGAAAATAGATACAATAAACCATTTTTAAGTGATCTTGAAACTTCAAAAGAATATCTTGAAAGAATGAAAAGATATCTTTTAGAAAAGCAAGAAGAATGTCTATCTGATATTGATGTTATTTGTACTCTTGCCTCTGTTGAGTTGGAACTTAGAGATGAGGAATTTGATTATATTGAATTTCTACAAGACTTTTTAAATGAGTTTAAAAAGTCTTTAAGTGATATTGATAAAGCAAGAATATATACTAATCTAGCTTTTTGGGATGATTTTTCTAAAAACAGTTTGGAGTATTTTAATTTAGCTAAAGACTTGAATTCTCCATTTGTAGAAACTTATACAGGTCTTGGTCTTTATTATTTTAGTGAGTATGAATACTCTAAGGATGAAAGAGATTTATTAATAAGTCATAATTACTTCAATACAGCAAGAGAAATGGAAGAAAATTATATTACTTCTTTTAACTTTGCAGTATCTTTTTTTGAACTTAAGGAATATGAAAAAGCAAAAGAAATATTTTTAAGCTTACTAGAAGTTTATCCTAATAGAATGCGTCTGTTATTGTGTTTGGCTTATTGTGAAGTGTGTCTTGGCAACAAAGATGAAGCAATGTCTTATGTAGAGAAAGTAAAACCTGGACAAGATTTAAAATATAATCTAAATACAGATGATATTTCAGAAGACCAAATTATTGATGTCTATTATGCACTTAAAGAGTATGACATGTTTTTAAATCTTTGTGGAGATTGTGTTGAATACTATTATATCGCAGAATGGGAAGAATATTTTTATGTTCTATGGTTAAAAAATCAAAAGGAAAGATTTTTTAGTCTTGAAGAAAAGAATCGAAAATATTTTGAAGAGGCTATAAATGAAGCTATTGCTGATGAAGATTATGACAGTGAAAAAGAGAAACAAGAAACTATTGCTAGTTGGGAAGAGGATAAAAGAAACTTTGAGGAAATGATATTTCGTATAAAGAGTGGAGCTTCAAGACCTGAGATTAAATTGAAGTTATATCCTGAGTATTCGTGTTTTATGGTGGATTGTGTTAGACATAAATTTGTTTAAAATAAGTTAACGAGATATAGATTGTAGGGATATTTTACAAATGTATGGGGGTATAGTATGTGTGGAATTACTGTAGATTTATAAAAACTAAAAATATTATATAAATCGGAGTTAAGCATGAATTTTATAATAAGAGAATTAAAAAAATGTGAGATAAAACTGTTGGACACATTTTTATATGAAACTATTTTTATTCCTGAAGGAGTTCCAGAACCATCTAGAGATATTATAAATCACCCTGATTTACAAATATATATTTCAGATTTTGGAAAGAAAGATGATATTTGTTATGTCGCAGAGGTTGAAGGTAAGGTAGTAGGAGTGGTTTGGACTCGTATAATAAATGATTATGGTCATATTGATGATGAAACTCCATCACTTTCAATTTCACTTCTAAAAGAATATAGAAAGTTAGGCATTGGAACAAAATTAATGAAGCAAATTATTTTAGCTCTAAAAGAGAAAGGGTATAAGCAAGTTTCTTTATCGGTGCAAAAAGTAAACAATGCAGTTCGTATGTATAAGAAAGTTGGATTTGAAATAGTTCATTAAAATGAGGAAGACTATATTATGGTTTGTAAACTTTGATTTTAGAAATTCAAGTTTGTAGAATTAATGAAGATATAATTTTCCTAAACAAAAAATATAAAAATAATTAAAAAGATAAATAGTTAATAATTAATAAAATATAGAGGAGAATATGGAATTTAAGATTGAAAATAAAGAATCAACAAAATCAAAAGAACTGGCAAACTTAATAAAATCATATAATAAATCAAAGAGAGAACCGTCAGTAAGTGAACCACTAAATATTTATTTGGAAGATTATCAAGGTAATTTAATTGCTGGAATGGTCGCAGAAACTTTTGGAAATTGGCTTGAAATTGAGTACTTATATGTAAGTGAGAAGTTACGTGGGCAAGGACTTGGTTCAGAAATTTTGAATAGAGCAGAAATTGAGGCTAGAAAAAGAAATTGTAAATATTCATTTGTAGATACTTTTAAGTTTCAAGCTCCAGATTTTTATAAAAAGCATGGCTATAAAGAAGTGTTCGCATTGAAAGAGTACCCATATATAGGTGAAAGATATTATTATACAAAAGAGCTATGATTGAAGTTTAGTATTAAAATATAAAGTAAATAGTACAAATTTTTTGTAAACATATTTGTTTAGAAATGTTTATGTATAAATTCATAATTCTATATAACAGATTATGAATATAAAAAACAGAATTTATTTATATAGTAAGGAAATCTATTTTAATTTAAAATAGAGTATTTACGAGTTTTTAAGGAGTATTATGGAATTAATTAGATATTTGAATGCATATTTTGAATTTAGTGTTTTAGGCTGGATATGGGAAAGTATATACTGTACAATCGACCAGAGAAAATGGCAAAATCGTGGGTTTTTGTATGGACCATTATGTCCGATTTATGGTTTTGGTTCAATTTTAGGATTGATTTTTTATGATCTTATTTCAATTGGTAAAATTTCTCATCTATCATGGTGGCAAATATTTATTATGGGATTTGTTGCTAGTATGGTATTAGAATATCCAACATCTTATGTGCTTGAAAAATTGTTTCATGCTAGATGGTGGGATTATAGTGATATGCCACTTAATATAAATGGAAGGACTTGTGCGATTACTTCTGTTGGTTTTGGTATTGGAGCAATTATTATAATGGAATTTTTTATTCCGCTTTTTGAAAAAATTTATGTAACAATACCAAATAGTATTGCAATAGCTCTTGCTGTGATTTTGATAGCAATTCATTCTTCCGATTTTACTCTTACGGTTTCAGGATTGACTAATTTCCAAAGAAATATTGCGGAACTTGAAGAAGAGTTCCAAGATAGAATGACTTCGACTGTAGATAAAATATTTGAAAGACATAGTAAATTATATGGTAGAACATTGAGCAGAATTGCTTCTTTTAGGATGAGTGAGTCTCGTAATATGATTGCAGATAGATTAGTAAAAATAAGACGTGATTTGAAAAAGAAAAAATAATTTTTCATTATTTATATATGTTTATGTATAGTTATAAAAATTTTTAAAAAAAAATTCATTTTAGGTATTGACAAAATGTTTTTTGTCGTTTATAATCTATAGCAAGACGTTGAAGAGAAGAGTAGAAAGTTATTCAATCAATACAGAGACATTTCGTTTGGTGAGAGAAATGAGAGAGAAGCTTTCGAACATGGCCTTGGAGTCATCACATCGAGATTTATTTATAGATTTAGGTTGTGACGGGTGTGCCCGTTATAGCATTGCGAGTATGATAGTACTCAATAAGGTCTTTTTAGTGATAAAAAGATGAATTAAGGTGGTAACACGTGAGTTTTCGCTCTCGTCCTTTGTTGGACGGGAGCTTTTTTTATTTTTAGCTCATAACTAGGTGCGCAACTGGTTACTTAATTTTTTGATTTACTTATCATTCTCTTTCAGCAATATCAGTGTAATTAAAAAGGAGAAGATTATGAACAAACAAAAGAAAGATATTTTAATAGTAGGATTAGCTTTATTTGGCTCCTACTTCGGTGCAGGAAATCTTATATTTCCACCTTTATTGGGATTTATTTCGGGAAGTCAATGGTCATTAGCTGCAATAGGATTTTGCATTTCTGCTGTCTTAATGCCAGTTGTGGGACTTTATGTAATTTCTAAAAATGGTGGTTCACTTGAAGCCATGACAGAAGATATACATAAAAATTTTGCTAAGTTTTTATTATTATTTATAATGGTCTTTGCAGGATGTATTTCTGTACCACGTACAGGGGCAGTTGCATATGAATTAGGATTTAAATCACTTTTTCCAAGTGTATCAATCGTAGCATTTATTATTGGATATTTTGCTATAGCACTATATTTTTCATTGGATATCAACAGAATGATTAACAGTGTAGGAAAGTTTTTAACGCCAATTTTAGTTATAGTATTACTTGGAATTATTATTAAAGGAATTTTTACTCCAATAGGAGTTCCAACACTTCCACAACAAAGTGGAGTTTTTACTCATTCATTTTTAGAAGGATATCAAACTGGAGATTTAATAGTAAGTTACCTTATAGGAACTGTTTTTATAGGAGATATTGTTTACAGAGGATATCGTACAAGTAGAGAAAGAAATAAATTAACTGCTTATTGTGGAGTAATTGCTTTAATTCTTTTAGCAGTTATTTATGTAGGATTGATATATCTTGGAGCTTCAGTAAGTAGCTATTATCCAAAAGATATTGATAGGAGTAAGTTGTTATTAGCCATAGCAGAAAGAGTTTTAGGAAAGAATGGAATGTTATTCCTTTCAATAGCTGTAGTTTTGGCTTGTGTAACAACTGCTATTGGACAAATTACATCAATAGCGAACTTCTTCCATGACTTTTCAAATGGAAAGATACGTCATAAGATAGCTGCTGTAGTTTCATCAGTTGTTGGTGCTACAATTGCAGTACTTGGAGTTGAAAACATAGTTTACTATGCAACACCAATTTACAAGGGAGTTTATCCAAGCTTAATAGTATTAATGATTTTGGGGATTTTCCGTAAATTTATACCTAATAAACAAAGTTTTAGATATGCATTAATTTTTACATTGGCAGTAAGTGTATTAGAAGCAATTTTATCTGTAGCTAATGTCCCTAGTATCAAGGCATTTATTGATATACTTCCACTAAGTGGTCTTGGATTTGCTTGGGTATTACCTGCTACACTTGGACTTATTGTAGGAGCTGTAAGTGGCAGTGAACCTATAACACAATTTGAATAAAATAATTTTAAAGGAGAAATAAAAATGACAAAAAAATATAATACAAGCACAATCTGCGTACAAGGTGGTTATGAACCTAAAAACGGAGAATCAAGAGTAGTTCCAATAGTACAATCAACAACTTTCAAATATGAATCATCAGAAAAAATGGGAGATTTATTTGACCTAAAAGATTCAGGATATTTTTATACAAGACTTGCAAACCCTACAAATGATGCAGTAGCAAATAAGATTTGTAAACTAGAAGGTGGAGTTGCAGCAATACTTACATCATCAGGACAAGCAGCAAATTTCTATGCAATATTAAACATAGCTAGTGCTGGAGACCATATAATTTCAACTTCTGCTATCTATGGTGGAACTTATAACCTTATAGCAAATACAATGAAAAATTTAGGAATTGAATCAACTTTTGTTGACCCTGATATCTCAGTTGAAGAGTTAGAATCAAAGTTTAAACCAAATACTAAATTAATTTTTGGCGAAACTTTATCAAATCCATCACTTAATATTTTAGATATAGAAAAATTTGCAAAAGTTGCTCATAAAAATGGAGTACCTCTAATAGTTGATAACACATTCCCTACACCAATCTTCTGTAGACCTTTTGAATGGGGAGCAGATATTGTCACTCACTCAACTACAAAATATATGAATGGTTCTGCAAATGCAGTTGGTGGAGCGGTTGTAGATTCAGGTAATTTTGATTGGACACAATATAGTGAAAAATATCCAGGACTAACAACTCCGGATGAAACATATCATGGAACAGTATATACCGAAAGCTTTGGTAAGGGTGCATATATTACAAAAATGACTACTAACTTAATGAGAGATTTAGGTTCTATACCTTCACCACAAAACTCTTTCTATCTTGGAGTTGGTTTAGAAACTTTACACTTAAGAATGGAAAGACATTTCGAAAATGCATTAGCACTTGCTAAACATTTAGAAAAACATCCTAAAGTGTCTTGGGTTTCTTTTTCAGGTTTAGAAAATGATAGCCAACACGAATTGGCACAAAAATATCTTCCAAATGGCTCTTGTGGAGTAATATCTTTTGGAATCAAAGGTGGTAGAGAAGCTGCAGTTAAATTCATGGACTCTCTAAGACTTGCTGCAATTGTTACTCACGTAGCAGATACAAGAACTTGTGTTCTACATCCTGCATCAACAACTCACAGACAAATGAATGATGAAGAGTTAATAGCAGCGGGAGTATCTCCGGACTTAATTAGACTTTCAGTAGGTATAGAAGATATTCGTGATTTAATAGACGATATTGACCAAGCTTTAGAAAAATAAATTAAATACTTTAAAAGAGTTGTTTATAGTTGATTAAATTATCAATTATAGGAACTCTTTTTTTAGTAAAACTAAAGGGAAAAGAATGGATAGATATGATATAATATATTAGGATATAAAAAAAGAAATAAAATTATTTAAGGTAATAAAAATAAAGAGTTTTTAAAAAGCTTGTTTTGTTGAGAAACATTATATTTAATTTATATTTGGAGGAAGAAATATGAGTGAAAGAAATCGATTTAACTGGGTAGATTTTTATGAGGAATTTGCCTTAAAATTATTAGAGTATAAGGATAGTCGAGCAGAACTTATAGAAAAGGTAAAATCTGTTTTTAAAATGGCAGGTATAAAATTACCAACTTTAGAAAGAGAGAATAATATTGTTGATATTGATCCTTTTACTGTATTTGCTCTTTTTAACAAGAATATTAAGGATGAAAATCGTATAAAAATACTTAAGGCTATATCTGAATTGTTTGATGTTGTATCAGAAATTCCAACATCATTTGATGGTTTGCCTTTACTAACTCCTCAAAATGCTACTTTTTACTATTTTATAGGTGATCGCGAAGATAATGATATTAATTATTTATGGGGATTTTTTGAGTCAGCATTGGCTTATGTAAAAGACCCTTCAGAAATTCGAAGAAAGGATTTTTCAGATTATTTTGATTTAGCTATTAATATAAAAGGTAATGGTAATAGTAAAATTACAATGGGTTTGTATTGGATTTCACCAGATACTTTTTTAAATTTTGATAGTAGAAATGAGTGGTATATTTATAAATCCGGAAAAATTCCGGTTGATATTGTTAAACAACTTCCTCTAATTAAATCAAAATTTTCTGCAAAAGATTATTTGATGATAGGAGATTGTTTAAAATCTTATTTGAATAGTTCTAGGAGTGTTTTGAAAGACTTTAAAGAATTATCATTTGATGCATGGAATTATTCTGAGCAGGTAAATCGAGATAAAAAGAAAGAAAAAAATAATACTAAAATAAGTTTTTCGTTTGCAGATGATGAAGAGAGATCAAATTTAATATATGAAGATGAGAAAAAGGTAGATTTAAAAGAATTTGAAAAAGCAATTCAAAAGTATAATAAAGATGATTTTTTATCAGAAGTTTATATGCAAGAAGAAGAATATGATAATTTAGCAACCCTTCTAAAAAAGAAAAAGAATTTAATATTACAAGGTGCACCTGGAGTTGGAAAAACTTTTGTTGCAAAAAGATTGGCTTATTCAATAATGGGTGTAAAAGATATTGATAGAGTAATGATGGTTCAATTTCATCAAAGTTATTCTTATGAAGATTTTATTATGGGATATAGACCTACAAAAAATAGTTTTGAATTAAAAAATGGAGCTTTTTATAATTTTTGTAAAAAGGCAGAAATTGATGAAAAAAATGATTACTTTTTTATTATTGATGAAATTAATAGAGGTAATTTGAGTAAAATATTTGGAGAATTATTTATGCTTATTGAAAATGATAAGCGTGGACAATCATTACAACTTTTATATTCTGATGAAAGATTCTCTGTTCCAAAAAACATATATATTATAGGTATGATGAATACTGCAGATAGAAGTTTGGCTATGTTAGATTATGCTTTAAGAAGAAGATTTTCATTCTATGATATTAAGCCGGGATTTGTAACTGATGGATTTATTAAGTATAGAAATAGCTTAAAAAATGATAAATTTAATAGACTTATAGAATGTGTAAAAAGTCTTAATGATATTATTTCTAGTGATGAATCTTTGGGAGATGGTTTTTGTATTGGACACAGTTATCTATGTAACTTAAGTAAAGATAAAATAGATGATAAAGTATTATCAGGAATTGTAGAATATGAATTAATTCCACTTTTAAAAGAATATTGGTTTGATGAACCTTCCAAGGTAAATAATTGGATTATTAATCTTAGGAGTGCAATTAAATGATTCCAATACAAAATATTTACTATATGTTGTCATATACTTTTAGAGTTCTTAATCAACAAGGATATAAAAAATTAGCTACTGAAAAATTTGACAATATTTTAGAATTAATGGCAGAGATTTTGATAAAAGGGATATCCGGACAAATTAAAAGAGGACTTGAAAGAGAGTATATTTTACAAACAGAGGAGTTAACATCTGTTAGAGGCAAATTAGAAATATCTGAATCCATAAAAAATAATAGTATGATAAGAAAAAAATTAATTTGTGTCTATGATGATTTTTCAGTAAATAGTACAATGAATAGAATTATAAAATCAACGGTTGAAACACTCTTAACTTCAAATTTATCTAAAAAAAGAAAAAAAGAGCTTAGAAAATTAATGATATATTTTAGAGATGTTGAGACTATTAATATAAGATATATAGATTGGAATTTTAAATATAATAGAAATAACAAACACTATCAAATGTTGATTGCAATATGTTATCTTATAGTTAAAGGATTAATACAAACCAATAAAGATGGAACTATGAAGATGATGGATTTTCTAGATGACCAACGAATGAGTCGTCTTTATGAAAAATTTATACTTGAGTACTATAAGAAACATTATCCAAAATTATCTGTTAGAGCTTCTCAAATTCCGTGGTCATTGGATGATGGCGTCAAAGAAATGCTTCCAATTATGCAAAGTGACATATATATTCATAATGAAGATAGTATTTTGATTATTGATGCTAAATATTATGGGAAGACAACACAAATGCAGTTTGATAAACATAAGATTTACTCAAATAATCTATATCAAATTTTTACCTATGTAAAAAATTGTGATTATCAATTTGAAAATCAAAATAAAACAGTATCCGGAATGCTTTTATATGCAAAGACAGATGAAACAATTTATCCGGATAATGTATATCAGATGCATGGGAATCAAATAAGTGTAAAAACTCTAGATTTAAATTGCTCATTTGATAAAATTGCTGAACAAATGGATAATGTAGTAGAATCTCATTTTGAAAGATTAAAAAAATATGAATGATTTGAGAATTTTATTTATAAAAAAGCAAAAATTGAGCTTTATTATAATTTTTAATAACTTTTAGATTTTTATCTTGATAGTATTAAAAATGATATTATTGTGAATAAAATAAGTTCAACTATGGGGGATGATGTTATTTGGATAGGAAAGAGAATGAAAGTACTCGATCAAAAGTTTTGGGTATTTGTTTAATTTTAGTTAGTTTAATAATTGCTTTTTTTACATTTAGTCAGCTTCTTGTAAGAGATGATACTTATGTCAATATTGAAAGAAGTGGACAGAGAATTGGCAATAGCATTTTTTATAAATATGATAATAAGATTTATGCACTTATTCCAAGTGGTGGATATTATATTGTAGAGGATGCAGATGTAGATTCTTTTAGTGTTATTAATTCAGAGAATACTTATGATTCTCGTGTTGTTGGAATTGATAAAAATCATGTTTATTTTGGAAATGTAAAAATTGAAGACCTTAATCCAAAGGAAATAACTAATGTTGGAAATGGATATTATACTGATGGTAAAAGTACTTATTTTTGTTCTTCACTTTCTGAGAGAAATGATGAGATTTCTTATGTTTCAGAAATTTTTGGACATATAGTTCATGCATTTTTTAAGGATAAAAAGCCTAAGTCATATATTTATCCATATCATAAATTAAATACCGAAAAGAAAATTTCGAAAATTAATAATTTAATATATTTTGCAACAGATGGAGATGTTCTCTATTACAAGGGAAAGCCACTTGAAAACGCAGATACAAATACTATGAAGCAGGTTTCTAAACATGGAGAGTATTTTTGTGATAAAAATAATGTTTATTATAAAAATGAACTTTTACCAATTAAAAATAGTGGGGAATTAGAAGTCGTTTCAGTTGAACAGGGGGACGATTTGCTTTATGATAAAAAGAGTGGAGAGGTTTTTAAAGGTAATCTTAGATTTGACGAAAATTTCACTCCTTATAGAGTAATTGGAAATAGTAGTTCTCATATTTATAATCTATTTTTTGCTTCAAAAGATGGAGTATATTTTTATAATCAAAGAAAAAATAAGCAAATAAAAATTGGAGAAAATAATTTTAAAGGAAATATTGAATTTTTAGATGAAAATGTATTTTGTGATGAAGAAAATATGTATTTTTTAAATTCTTATGAAACGTATATTGTTAGATTTAGAGTTCCACATATTAGACGATTGTATTCAAGAAATTCTCAAATAGTTAGCTTTGATAAAAAAGAAGGTTGGGAAAAAGTAAAAGACATACAAAGTAATGTAATAGGCTCCGTTTGGACAAAAAATGGGAAATACTATTATTTTGACAATTTAGGAAACAGCCAACTTATTAACGATACAGTTTTTGAAATTACTGACAAAGAAGTATTGAACGAATTATTATCAGATGAAGGCAAAACAACTGTTGATAGAATTAGAGAAATAATAAAAGACGAAAAAATGCAAGCTGTATCAGGAGAAGTCAAATACACAGCAACTGTAAAATATAGTTATTATTACCTTTATATGATTTTATTATTTCCTTTTGTAATTGTTGGTAGCATATTAAAACAAAAGGGAAGAAGAAAATTGTTTAGACAAAATGGAAGATATAAATACGATATTTATAGCAACAAATACCATTAATATCTATATGAAATGTTTGCTCAGTATTACATATAAATACAATGATAAATGTTGATTTGTATAATTAAAATAATTTTTCTGTAATTTAAATAAATTTATAAGGAGGATATTATGGGAATAATTTATTTTTTTGACAAACATTTTAAAAAGTATCTTTTGAAGGGTACCAAGGCGCTTAATCCATCTAATACTGGTGTTTTTCCAAATGGAATTTCATGTATTAGAGAAGCTGATGTAAATATGTGGTTTTATACTAAAGATGGTAATACTATTGCTTTTGATTCAGGGCATATGAATTTTCCAGATGTCAATTTTGAGTTTGAAAAAATTAATATAAATCCAGATAATATTAAATATGTTTTTTTAACTCATGTTGACGTAGATCACGCTGGTGGGATTGATAAGAATGGAAAGAATATTTTTCCAAACGCTCAAGTATATATTGGTGAAAAAGATGAACAATATTTAACAGGACAACTTCATAGAATGAAGAAATTAGGATTTTTAAAGCTTAATATCGGTGTAAGTTTATCTTCTGGTTATAAACTAATTAAAGACGGAGACGTTTTTAATATTGAAGGTATAAAAATTGTTGCTATTCATATTCCTGGACATACAATTGGACATATGTGTTATATTGTTGATGACAAAATTCTTATAAGTGGAGATTGTTTAGCGATTAATAAAAAAGGTGGTTATCCGTTCTTTGACTTTTTCACACAATTTCCAGAAATGAATAAAAAATCCTTAATTAAATTAAAAGAAAAAGTTAAGGGATATAACATAGAAGCTGTATGTACTGGTCATAGTGGATATAGAGAATTTGACAATAATACTTTTGCTCATATTACGGAGACTGCAGACTTTGGCAGAAAAAATCATTTTGATGAAGATGCTCCTGATGACTGTATGAAATACTAATTACAATGGTAAATTTTATTATAAAGATAATTATCTATTTTTATTTTAAATAATATAAAATTAAATTAATAGGCTTTAGAGTTAATTAATGGTATTTCTAAGGAGCTTTTTAAAACAAATTTGACTTATATTTAGAGAAAATCTTAACAAAATATAGTATATCATAAGGAGTACAAGATGGAATTAAAAAGTATTGTTGAAAAGCAGAGAAAATTTTTTAAAACAAAAGCAACAAAGTCTGTTGAATTTAGAATTAATATGTTACAAAAACTCGAAAAGGTAATTCATACTAATGAAAAGCAAATATTATCCGCTCTCTATGAAGATCTTTCAAAATCCGAGGCGGAAGGTTATCTTACTGAAATTGGAATAGTATATAGTGAAATTCATGAGGCATTGAAAAAAGTGAAGAAATGGAGTAAGCCTAAAAGAGTGAGAGGAAGTCTTGGGACATTTCCTGCTAAAAGCTATGTCTATTCAGAACCTTATGGTGTTGTGTTAATAATGGCACCGTGGAATTATCCTTTTAATTTGTCACTTTCCCCACTAGTTGCTGCTATTGCTGCAGGAAATTGTGCTGTTATAAAATGCTCAAAAGAGAGCAAAAACACTTCAAGAATTATTAGAGAGATAATCAATAAAACATTTGAAGAAGAATATATTTACTGTGTAGATTCTGAGCTTGATTATGATGAAATTCTTCATCAAAGATATGATTTTATATTTTTTACCGGAAGTGCAAGAGTTGGAAAAATCATAATGCGTGTTGCAAGTGAAAATTTAATTCCTGTATCTTTGGAGTTAGGGGGAAAGAGTCCTTGTATTATTGACGAAACAGCTGATATAAAACTTTCAGCAAAACGTATCGTATGGGGGAAACTTTTAAATGCAGGACAGACATGTGTATCTATAGACTATATTGTTGTTCATAAAAATGTAAAAGAAGAACTTCTTAAATATTTACAAAAAGAAATTGAATTAAGATATCCTGATGCTGTAAATAACAAATCTTATCCAAAAATTATTAATACTCGTCATTATGAACGTCTTTTAAATTTAATAGAGACTGAGTCAAAAGTAATCGGTGGGAAAAGCAATGATAGTGAAAGAAAGATTGAACCTACAATATTTACTGATGTAGATTTTAATCACGAGATTATGAAAGATGAAATTTTTGGACCTTTGTTACCGATTATTGAGTATGATGATATAGATAAAGTAATTGATATAATTAAAGAAAGAGAAAAACCATTAGCATGTTATATTTTTTCTCAAAGAAAGGAAAATGCAGAGTATATTATTAATAGCCTTTCTTATGGAGGAGGTTGTGTGAATGATACTATAATGCAACTGGCAAATAGTCATATTCCTTTTGGTGGAGTAGGAAATAGTGGTATGGGCTCTTATCATGGAAAACATGGCTTTGATTTATTAAGCCATAAAAAAGGAATTGTAAAAAATAAAACTATTTTAGATTTACCATTTAGATATGCACCTTTTGATTTGAAAAAATTGAATATATTTAAAAAGATAATGTAGCAAACAAATAAAAAACAGTTAGAATAGATATATTTATTTTTTGACAGTTTTAATTGATAAAATCTTTGCATTGTGATAAAATAATAGTAAGAATAGGAGAGTGATACTTTGGAAAACCTAGGAAAAATGTATTATGATTCATTAGAATCTCTTGATTTCGCTGGTTTAAGTAAGTTTTTTTTCGAACATAGTATTATTTCTTATATTGTAGGAATTTTATTAATTATTTTAGTTTTTAAATTACTAAAGTTCCCGTTAAAGATTTTAAAAAAGATTATTGTGAATTCTATAATAGGATACGTAATTTTATATATTTTAGCGATTTTTAAAATAGTTATTGTTCCATTTACTTATTTGAGCTACTTTTTAGTTGGTAGCTTCGGAATAGTTGGAATAATTTTATCATATTTATTTTATTCATTCTAAGGAGTTAAATAATGGGTTTATTTATTACTTTTGAGGGACCTGACGGATGTGGGAAAACTTCAATAATAAATTTAATTAAGGAATACTATAAGGATAACGAAAAAATAATTTTTACAAGAGAACCAGGTGGAACAAAAATATCAGAAGAAATTAGAGAACTTATTTTATCTAATGATAATGTAAATATGTCGCCACGAACAGAAGCATTACTTTATGCAGCTAGTAGAGCTCAACATATTGATGAACTTGTAAAGCCGAATTTGAAAAAGGGTAATATTGTTATTTCAGATAGATTTGTTTTAAGTTCACTTGCTTATCAAGGTGGTGGCAGAAAACTTGGGGTTGAAAATGTTAAAAGAATAAATGATTTTGCTATTAACGGAGTTAATCCAGATATGATTATTTTCTTTTATGTTGACCCTTTGACAACTTTGAAAAGAAAGTCTTTAAATGAAAATGCTGACAGACTTGAACTTTCTGGAGATGATTTCCATAGTAGAGTTTATGATACATATATGGAACTTCTTGATGAAATGAAAGATGATAAGGTCTTAAGAAAAGTTGATGCTACTAAAAGCATGGAAGAAGTTTTTGAAGATGTAAAAAAAATAATAGATGAAAAAATGGAGGAATTGCTATGAAGATGATTATTGCAATAGTTCAAGATCAAGACTTGAACCCACTACAAGAAGATTTAACTGAAAAGGGATTCAGAATGACAAATCTTGCTTCAACAGGTGGATTTTTAAGAGCTGGAAACTCAACTCTTTTAATTGGGGTTGAAGAAGAAAAGTTAGAAGAATGTTTGAAAATTATTGAAGAAAATTGCAAGTCAAGAGAAATTACAACATCTGTTTTGAGTGTTACAATGCCAGGCGACGCTTACATTCCTTTCCCTATGGAAGTTCTAGTAGGTGGTGCTACAATTTTTGTACTTGATGTTGTAGATTTTGTAAGAATGTAGGTGATTTTATGAAACTTATTTTAGCAATTATACAAGACCATATAGCTCAAGACGTTTTAAATGAGCTTTCTGAAAATAAAGTTAGAGCTACAAAACTATCTTCAACAGGTGGATTTTTCAAAAAAGGAAATACTACAATATTGATAGGTATTGAAGAAGAAAAATTAGATAGAGTTAAAGAAATGATTTTAAATATTTCAAAAAATAAGGAAACAGTTGATGATAAAACAGCTAATACTGTAATGTTTGTTCTAAATATGAATCAATTTATTAGGGTGTAGTTTATGAATTACACTCTTTTCAAAGAAAAGATTGATTTCTTTGATTTTTCCCAAAACTATATTGTTGAGGGAAGCGAAGATTTTTTAGATAAAGTTTCAAAAGAATTAACATTAAAGGTTTTAAATCCCGAAGATGATTTTAAAATTTCTAGAGAAATTGAAGAGCAAACACATCCTGATTTGATGATAGTTGAAAGTGAAAGGAATAATATTCCTATTGATTCAATTAGAGAGATGATTAAATATGTCCAAAAAAGACCTTTGGAATCAAAGTATAAATTGGTCATCATAAAAGGTGGACAGTTTTTAAGAGCAGAATCATCAAATGCTTTATTAAAAACTCTAGAAGAGTCTTTTGACTATGTCATAATCTGTATTTTAGTTGATTCAAGATATAAACTATTGTCAACAATAAGAAGTAGATGTATTTTTGTTTCAGAAGTAAATTCCTCAGAAAACTTTGATTATTCAGATTATGGTAAATTGTTAGAAATTTTATCCATTGCACTTAAAGGTGACTTTTTAGCAATTTATGATTCGAAAAATAAGGAATATCTTTTGAGTTTGAAAGAGGATAGAAATTTTATACCTTTATTGTATAATTTTTTTAAAGAATTTTATATTTTTTTAGAAACGGGTCAAGATGTTTCAAATAAAGATATTTTGAAAATATTTAAAAATAATGTTGATTTTGATAAGAAGAAATTATCAAAAATTTTAGAAACGATAGAAATTGTTAGAGAAAATTTGTATAATAATGTGAATTTTCAATTGTCTATTGAGAAAGTATTTATAACAATTTTGAGGTAGTTGGAGGTTTGTATGGGAGAATATACTAATCTTATTTCATTTATGAATATTGATAGTAGTAAGAATCTATTTTTAATAATAGGAGTTTTAAGTTTAATAGCTATTATAGTTGTATTAGTTATGAAGAGAAGAAATAAATAAATTTTTATGGATATTTTTAACTGTAGATATTCTTATAAAATATCTACAGTTTTTTGTTTTTTTATCAAAGTTTTCTAATTTGACTTTATTTCTTTTTTATGTTAAAATATATATAAAAGGCGGTGCTGTTATGGATACAAAAGAGAAATTAGTTATGATTAGAAGAGTTTTGGGAAACAACATTGGAAGAAAAGTATTGATTACTATTAAACGAAGCAAAGAAGAATATGTTGAAATTAAGGGAGTAATTGGAGAAGTATTTACTTCATTCTTTACTGTTGAAATTGAAACAGAAGAACATAAAACAAGAACTTGTTCATATTCCTATTTTGATGTTTTGACATCTCAAGTAAGTTTAAAGGCAAGCTAAAATGGATTTTTAGAACTTTGATTTTTCAAAGTTCTTTTTTTTGTGTATATAAGAAATGAGTGATTAATAATCACCCATTTTTGCTAAAATTTTAAAATCTTTTGTAAACTCTTGTAAATTATAGGGACTAATGCAGAACATACTATTATTTCTGGAATTCCATTTGAAATTGCAACTCCAAATAAAAATTTTGCAGGATTGACTTTTAAAACATCATATATTTGATTAGCACAGAATATATATGCCATAGAAAGGACTCCAAATGTGTTTATCATTGTTCCTACCATACTTGCAAGTACAACATTAAAAATATTTTTAATGTATTTTTTTATAAAATTAAATGTATAATATGTTCCAACTCCTATCAGTGCTCTTGGAAGTATTGATACCATCGGATTTATAAACATAAAAGATAGAGGGCTTATTCCTGATAAATGTTGAAAAAATGAGAATAATCCAAAAATTAATCCAACAAAAAATGATACTGTTGGTTTCTCTATTAATGCGATTAAAACTATTGGTATATGTACTGTAGTAATTCTAACTACTCCTAATGGAATAAATCCTATTGGAGAAAGTGATAAAATAATTACAATTGCACTTAGTATTCCGATTTTTGTTACGGATTTTGTTGAAATATCTTTCATAAATTCCTCCTTAGAGTTTTGAATATTAAAGCCTTGTTTATTATAACAAAAATAATAGAAAAATTCCATAATTTTCAATTTCTTTTGTTTTTTTTATGCAAATTTGGTATAATTATAGTCAATGATAGATGTATTTTTGTTATATTAGATTTTTATATAAATGGAGAAATAATGAAAAAAATAACTTTAATTGCCACTTGTGCTTTTGGTTTAGAGGCAGTTGTTAAAAGAGAGATAATCAAACTTGGTTTTGATGATATAAAAGTTTCTGATGGAAAAGTAGAATTTTTAGCAAATGTAAATGATATTGCGAAAGTTAATTTATGGGTTAGATGTGCAGAAAGAATTTTACTTAAATTGGATGAATTTAAAGTTTTAAGTTTTGAAGATTTGTATCAAGGAATAAAGAAAATAAAATGGGAAGATTTAATTTCAGTAAATGATAAATTTCCTGTAAATGCTAATAGTGTAAAATCAAAACTTTTTAGTTTATCAGATATTCAAAAGATTACAAAAAGAGCAATAGTTGATAGACTTAAAAATGTTTATGGAGTTGAATGGTTTGATGAAACTTCAGATGCATTGTACTATATAGAAGTATCTATTTTAAAGGATATTGCAACTGTTACCGTTGATACTTCAGGAGAGGCTTTACATAAAAGAGGATATAGAAAGAGAGCTGGAGATGCACCACTTAAAGAAACTTTAGCAAGTGCTATGATTAGTTTATCTTTTTGGGAACCAAGTAGAGTTTTTTACGATCCTTTTTGTGGAAGTGGAACTCTTTGCATTGAAGCTTATATGATAGGAAGAAATATTGCTCCTGGTATAATGAGAAATTTTGCTTTTGAAAATTGGAATTTGTTAGATAAAGATGCTTTAAAAAATGAGAAAAATATAGCAAGAGCATTAATAGATTATGATAGAGATTTAAAAATTTTAGGGTCGGATATAGATAGACATTCGATTTTAATAGCCAGAGATAATGCTGATATTTTAGGCGTGGATGATGAAATTTCATTTTTTATAAAAGATATGAGAGATGTTGATCTTTATAATGAATATGGTGTTGTTGTTACCAATCCTCCATATGGAGAACGTATGGGAGATATGGAAGAAGTTGAGAGGCTTTATAGAGATTTTGGGAAAAAATTTAAGGAATTAGATACTTGGTCTGTGTATTTAATAACAAGTATAGAAAGTTTTGAAAGATTATATGGGAGGAAAGCTGATAGAAAGAGAAAACTTTTTAACGGAAGAATTAAAGTCGATTTCTATCAATTTTATGGACCTAAGCCAAAATAACGGAGAACAGAATGTATATGGACAAGATTACACATTTAAATTTTGAACTGGCAGATTTTATGGAAGATTTAGTTCGAGTTTTCGATAAAACTGGACGAATTGTATATACTAATGCCAGTATGAAAAAATTTTTAGAAAATGAAGAAGGAAAGTTTTGTTTGTTTTCAGATGATTACATACATAAGAATGATAAAATTTTTTCTTCTTTAAAATGTGTTGCACCTATTGGACACAAGGAAGATGTAGAAACTGAATTATTATCAGTTGGAGAAAGAGACTTTTTAGTAAAGAGTAGTCCTATTTTTGATGACAAAAAGGATTACTGGGGTAGTATTGAAGTTTTTAGAGATATTACAGAAGGTAATAGACTTCAAAAAGACCTAATCAAATATCAAAAAATGATAAAAAATGATATGTTAACTGCATCGGATATACAAAAAAGTTTATTATCTAAATTGAGTCATATTGATGGACTAAATTTAGAATATAAATATATATCATCTGATCAGTTATCAGGAGATTTTTTTGATGTAATAGAATTACCTAACGATAAAACTTGTGTGTATATAGCTGATGTTATGGGCCATGGTATTTCTGCAAGTATGATAACAATGTTTATAAAATTTTCCGTTAGGATGTTAGTTCATGGGCGAAAAATAGAACATCCAAGAGAGATACTAAGAGCTTTATCAAAGGAGTTTTCAAAACTTAATTTAGAAATGTATTTTACAATATTTTTGGGGATTTACAATAGAGAAACTTGTGAATTTGAGTATTCAAATGCAGGACATAATTCTATCCCGATTTTATTTAATAAGGATAAAAATGTTCGATTAGAATTAAGTGGTTTACCAATATCTTGGTTATTCCAAGATAGTAGATATTCTGTTGGTAAAGCAAAACTATGTCATGGAGATTGTGTGCTATTTTATACAGATGGACTCACTGAAACAAAAAATGAAAACAGAGAAGAATATGGAGAAGAAAGATTTTTTAATGTAGTAGATAAATATAAAAATTCACTTTCTGATAAGGAACTTTTGGACAAGTTAGTTGAAGATGTTTCTGAATTTAGATGTGGAATTCAAGAAGATGATATTGCATTACTAAGTATGAGGGTTTTATAATGATAAATAATTTTGAGCTAGATTTCTCAGAAGATTTATGTTTTACTAATTATAAAGAAGATGCTTTTAAAGCATTAGATTTTATTTTAAATAAAAATGGTTTGGGGAGTAATTTTTTAGGCTGGGTAACTCATCCTGAAGTTTATGACAGGGAAGAATACTCAAGAATGAAAAAACTTTCTGAAAAAGTAAAAAAGTCAGAAGTTCTTGTTGTTATTGGTGTAGGAGGAAGTTTCCTAGGATCTAAAGCGGTTATAAAAGCCCTTAAACCTTATTTCAAACAAGATGGCTTGGATATTGTATTTGCAGGGAATAATCTAAGCGGAGATTATTTGAGTGAATTGGTTGAATATATAAAAGATAAGGACTTTTTCATAAATGTAATTTCAAAATCGGGAAGTACATTTGAAACTGCTGTAGCTTTTAGAGTTTTAAAAGAATTATGTGAAGAAAAATATGGAAAAGAATCGATAAATAGAATTATTGTTACAACTGATTCAGAACGAGGATTGTTAAAAGAACTTAGCAATAAAGTCGGTTACGAAACTTTTAATGTACCTGATGATATAGGTGGAAGATTTTCAGTTTTAACAGCGGTTGGTTTATTTCCTATTATGTGTGCAGGAATTGATACTGATGCACTTTTACTTGGAGCAAATGATGCCTTAGAAGAATATACTAAGAAAAGTTTGGATAATATTTCTTTGAAATATGCAATAATTAGAAATGCAATGTTTAAAGATGAAAAAAAGGAAATAGAATACTTAGTTGCGCATGAATTTAAACTAGCTTATCTTCAAGAGTGGTGGAAACAATTATTTGCTGAAAGTGAAGGAAAAAATGGAAAAGGACTTTATGTAGAAAGTGCAATTTTTACAAGAGATTTACATTCTTTTGGTCAAATGATTCAAGATGGAAATAAAATCACTTTTGAAACTATAATTGAAGTTGAAGATTTAAAGAATGACATTATCTTTCCTCTTATCGATGAAGATTTTGACAATTTAAATTATTTAGCAAAAAAATCACTTAATGAAATAAATAAGGTTGCTGTTACAGCTACAAGGAAGGCACATACAGATGGTGATGTTCCAACTATTAAGATTACTGTTCCAAAATTAGATGCATACAATATTGGAAAGTTAATTTACTTTTTTGAAATGTCTTGTGCTATTTCTGCTTATATGTTGGATGTTAATCCTTTTGATCAACCTGGAGTAGATAATTATAAAAAAAATATGTATCAATTATTAGAAAAGATGTAAAGGAGGAAGAAATATGTATGTAAGCTATATAAAAGCTATGCTTAAAAAATGTAGAAAAACTTTAAGTTTTTATTTAAAAGTACAAGGAATTCTCGTTTTGTTAGCAATGCTTACTTCATTAATTGCTGTTTACCTAATGGGTTATCCTGGGAAATTTAAAGCTGGTTTAATTATGGGTATTTTGGAAATTGTTCCAATAATAGGTAATGGACTTTATTTGGCTTATCAAATTGTAGTTAATTTGATTAATCACGAAGTCGTAATTTCAGCTAATTTAGCAATATTGTACCTTACAATATTATGTGTTAGATTAGTATTAGAACCAATTTTATTAGGAAGAAAACTTAATTATAAAATTGGAGTTATAATCTTTTTAGCAATTATATCTAAAATTATCGGCGGGAATAAAGGACTTTCAATAATGACTGTAATAATCTTTATTTTGAACACTTTGATAAATATTAACGATATTTACTCTTTTGATCAAAAAAGAAAGATGAAAGAAAGAAAAGAAAAAAGACTTAGAGAAAGAGAACTTAGAAAAAAATACGATTATGAAAGTATAGGAGATGACCATGATAATTAATAATTTTTCACCTATTGAATTAAAAGAAGCTAGAAAAATAGTTGATGAAGTCAAAGTTGAAGAAAAAATTGAAAAAGTATACTTCAATGATGCTTTAGAAAAAGTTATTGCTGAAGATATAATTTCAAAAGTTAATATCCCTAACTTTGATAAGTCACCATTGGATGGCTATGCTTTTAGGGAAGAAGATGTCGTAAATGCAAGCAAAGAAAATCCCGTTGTTTTAGAAGTTATAGATGTAATAATGGCAGGGGACGTTTCAGAAAAATCAGTTTCTAAAGGACAAGCTGTTAGATTGATGACTGGAGCAAAAGTTCCGAGTGGTGCAAATTGTATCGTAAGATATGAAGAAACTGAATTTAACGACAAAGAAGTTAAGATTTTTTCTCCAATAGGGAAAAATAAGAATATAATTGGACTTGGTGAAGATGTAAGAAAAGGCGATGTAATAATAAAAAAAGGTACATTTCTAACTCCTGCAGAAATTGGTGTTTTAGCTAGTCTTGGAATTCCTTTTATTAAGGTCTATAAAGCGCCTCTGTTAAGTGTTTTTGCTACAGGAAGTGAGCTACTTGATGTTACTGATAAGATGGAAGATGGAAAGATAAGAAATAGTAACAGTTATACTATTGAACAACTTGGTAAAATCTACAATGCCGATGTTATCCAATATGGAAAAGTTGAAGATGATTTGGATTCCTTGGTTGATATGTATAGAAAGGCTATAAGAAATAGCGATATTGTTATTTCTACAGGAGGAATTTCTGTTGGAGATAGTGATTTTGTTTTAACCGCATTAGATAAAATAGGAGTTAAGACTATTTTTACAAGAGTTATGGCAAAACCGGGTGGACATGTTTTCTTTGGAGAATATGAAGGTAAATTTATATTTGCTTTATCTGGAAATCCTGCAGCATCTTTTATGAATTTCTACCTTTATGTAAGACCAATAATTTTAAGATTACAAAACAGAAATGCTAATATGCTTAAAGTTCAAAGTGAATTAATTAACGGATTTAACAATAAAGCAAAAGTTAGTAGAATTTTAAGAGCAACAACATTATACAAAGGCGGGAAATTCTTTACAGAAATTGAAGAAGGACAAAAATCAGGAGTTTTATCTACAATGATTTCAAAAAATTCCATAGTTATTGTTCCAAGTCAAACTGAAATTTCTAAGGGAGAAATGATTGAAGCGGAGTTTTTGTATGAACAATAGAGCAATTTCCATAGTTGGAGAATGTTCTAATGTTGGAAAGACAACTTTAATAAAAAATTTGTTAAAAATATTTTCTAAAGAAGGATTGAAAGTAGGAGTTGTAAAACATCATCATAGAGAATTTGATTTTGATAGAGAGGGTAAAGACAGTTATATATTCTCACAGGCTGGAGCAAGTTGTGTAAAAATGGTTAGCCCAAATAGAGTGATAACAGTTGAAAACCTAAATTATGAAAAATCTTTAAATGATGTTTTAAAAACAATGACTGAATATGATTTTGTTTTAGTTGAAGGATATAAATGGGAAAACTTAGATAGAATTGAAATTTATAGAACAGGCTATTCGACGAAAATAATTTCTGAAAGAGAAAAACTAATTGCAATTGTTTCAGATATGGAACATGATTTGGATGTAGATCAATTTAAATCAAATGAATATGAAAAAATTGCAGAAAAAATAAAAGATTACTTTAGTATTTAATTGAGATGTTTTACATCTCAATTTTTTTGCCTATTTGAAAGTGTTATATAAAAATGACTAATTAAAAATATCAAGAAAGTAGAGCTTTGTCCTATAAAAAATATTGTAAAGTACTTGACAAATTAAAATAAATGATTTATACTATTTAGGTATCAAATATGCACCTTTAGCTCAGCTGGCAGAGCACCTGACTCTTAATCAGGGTGTCCAGGGTTCGAACCCCTGAAGGTGCACCAATTAATTTTTTAGGTCGTTAGAAGATACCTAGAAAGTTGTGTGCCCAGATAGTGAAAGTCGGTATAAGAGAGTGGCAAAAACAACGAAGTTGTTTTTAGGCAATATCTTAGTCTAGTGCGAAGCACGAGAGAATGAGCTATCCGAGAATTGATATAAAAGATATATTAAAAAATATAAAAGTTTGAAAAAATTGAATATTATATGCCCAGATAGTGAGAGTTGGTATAAGAGAGTGGCAAAAACAACGAAGTTGTTTTTAGGCAATATCTTAGTCTAGTGCGAAGCACGAGAGAATGAGCTATCTAAAAATTGATATAAAAGAAATATTAAAGAACATAATGGTTTAAAAAAATTAAATATTATGCCCAGATAGTGAAAGTCGGTATAAGAGAGTAACCAAAATATGGAGATGAAATCGAAGATATTTTGAGTTAATATCTTAGTCTAGTGCGAAGCACGAGAGAATGAGCTATCTAAGAATTGAAATAAAAGCAAGTATAAAATTCTAAAAATTTTGAAAAAATTAAATATTATGCCCAGATAGTGAAAGTCGGTATAAGAGAGTGGCAAAAACAACGAAGTTGTTTTTAGGCAATATCTTAGTCTAGTGCGAAGCACGAGAGAATGAGCTATCTAAAAATTGAAATAAAAGCAAGTTTAAAATTCTAAAAATTTTGAAAAAATTGAATACTATATGCCCAGATAGCTCAGTCGGTAGAGCAGAGGACTGAAAATCCTCGTGTCGGTGGTTCGATTCCGCCTCTGGGCACCATTTGCGGGAGTGGCTCAGTGGTAGAGCATCGCCTTGCCAAGGCGAGGGTCGCGAGTTCGAATCTCGTCTTCCGCTCCATTTCGATTTGGCGACATAGCCAAGTGGTAAGGCAGAGGTCTGCAACACCTTCATCTCCAGTTCAAATCTGGATGTCGCCTCCAAGGTCTCTTATGAGACCTTTTTTGTTTATGTAAAGAATAATAAAATAATTAGAGTGTTAATTGGAGTTTTATAGATAGGAGTAAGATATGTTAGCTAATGAATTGTTATCTTATTTAAAGGTAAAAAAGATTTGCGGAAATATTGAAAATATAAATATAGAATACATTTCTCAAGATAATAGAAATATAAAAGAGAATACTGCTTTTATTTGCATAGAAGGTAATACTGTAGATGGACATTCATTTGTTGAGAGTGCTGTAAAAAATGGTGCAAAATTATTGATAGCATCAAAGGATGTATCTGACAAGTCAGGAGATGTTCCAGTTGTTTATGTTAAAGATACACTAAAAGTTATGGGACTTCTAGCTAATGTGCTATATAAATGTCCAAGCGAAAAACTATTTATGGTTGGAATAACTGGAACTAATGGAAAGACAACTACAAGTTATTTAATTAATCATATTTTTGAAACTTGTAATATGAAAACAGGATTAATAGGAACAATACATCATAAAATAGGAAATAAAGTAATCCCTACTAAAAATACAACTCCTATTTCTGTTGATTTGCAAGGTTTTTTAAATGAAATGGTAGTTGAAAATTGCAAATGTTGTGTAATGGAAGTTTCATCACATGCACTGGCTTTAGATAGAGTTTTAGGTTGTGATTTTGACTGTGCAATTTTTACTAATTTGTCACATGAACATTTAGAATTACACAAGACAATGGAAAATTATGCAAATACAAAGGAGCTTTTATTTACACAATTAGGTCATAATTTAAAGAATGGAAAGTTAAAAACAGCTATTTTAAATAGTGATGACGAATATTCAAAAAGATTTGCTGAACATATTCCATCAGAAATTATTACTTATGGAATAAATGATAAAAACGCTGATTTTTTTGCTGATAATATTTCATTTGATGATTGGAAAATGAGATTTGATTTACATTTTTTAGATGAAGTATATAGAGTTGAAACTAATTTAGTTGGAGTTTTTAATGTATATAATGTGTTGGCTGCAATTTGTGCAGGATATGTAAAGGGAATTTCAATCTCAGATATATTAGAGGCTTTAAAGAGTTTTGCAGGTGTAAGTGGTAGAATGGAAATAGTAGAATCAAATAGAAATTACAGAATAATAATTGATTTTGCTCATACTCCAGATGGACTTATAAATGTTCTTGAAACTTTGAATAAGGTTCCTCATAATAGGATTATTACTATGATAGGTCATAGTGGTGGTAATAGAGATTCCAGTATGAGACCTGATTTAGGGAAAATAGCCTTAGAAAATTCTGATGAAGTTGTATTTACAGCAGATAATCCTAGACATGAATCAATTAGTAAAATTGTAAGAGAATTGGTTTCCGAATGTGATAAGGGTAATTATACTGTTGTTGAAGATAGAAAAGAAGCAATAGAATATGCTTTTGAAATAGCAAAAGAAAATGATATTGTATTACTTGCAGGAAAGGGTGCAGAGCCATATCAAGTAATTGGTGATGAATATTTTCCTTATAGTGAGATAGATACAGTTAAGGAAATTTTAAAAAAATAGAAATAAATTGTTCTATATGATATAATTAATTAATAATTTGTTAATTCTTTTAAGTAGTATTTAAGGAGAAATTATGTGTGGATTTGTAGGATTTTACAGTAAAGATATAAAAGGTGAAAATATAATAAAAGAGATGAATAATCAAATTATCCATCGTGGTCCAGATAGTGACGGATATTATTTTGATAAAGGAATTAATTTTGGGTTTAGAAGACTTAGTATAATTGATTTACACGAAGGCTCTCAGCCGATTTTGAATGAAAATAATGATGTGGCTATTATTTTTAATGGAGAAATTTATAATTATCAAGAAATTAAGGATGATTTGTTAGAAAAGGGATATAAATTTAAAACTAATACTGATACTGAAGTTATTTTACATGGATATGAAGAATATGGTGAAGAAGGAATTTTAGCTAAATTAAGAGGAATGTTTGCTTTTACTATTTGGGATAGTAAGAAAGAGAGACTTTTTGGAGCAAGAGATCATTTTGGAATAAAACCATATTATTATACAATGATTGATGGAGATTTTATTTTTGGTTCAGAAGTTAAGTCATTCTTAAAATATCCAAAGTTTAAAAAAGAAATTAATGAAAAAGCATTAAAGCATTATTTAGTTTTTCAATACAATCCTTTAGAAGAAACATTTTTCAAAGGTGTAAAGAAACTTAGACCAGGACATTATTATATTTTTGAAAATGGGAAACTTGAAATCAAGAGTTATTACGATTTAACTCTTGATTATAAGGAAATGACTTTTGATGAAGCTGTAAGTAAGATAGAAAAAGAAGTTGAAGAATCAGTTAAATATCACAAGATAAGTGATGTTGAAGTTGGCTCTTTCTTGTCAGGCGGTGTTGACTCAAGTTATGTTGTTGCAACAGCTATGCCTAACAAAACTTTTTCGGTAGGTTTTGATAATAAAGGCTTTGATGAAACAGTTTATGCAAAAGATCTTTCAGATAGATTAGGAATTGAAAATTTTTCAAAAATAATAACGCCTGATGAGTTTTTTGACGGAATAAATAAAGTGCAATATTATTCAGATGAGCCACATGCAAATCTTTCTTCTGTTGCTCTATATTTCTTGTCAAAACTTGCATCTGAACAAGTTAAGGTAGTTTTGTCAGGAGAAGGAGCTGATGAATTATTTGCAGGATATAATGAATATGCAGAGGCTCTTCCACAAAGAATTTACAAAAAATTACCATTTAGTTTAAGAAATAAGTTATATAACAAGTACAAAGATAAAAAGCATTTTAGTGGAAAGACTATTATAATGAAGTATGGTCGAAAGGTTGAAGATAGATATATTGGACCTGCAGAAATAATGTCTGATGAACAAGCTAATTTACTTTTAAAAGAAAAATATCAAAATTCTGAAACATCAAGAGATTTAACTAAAAAATATTATGATGAAGTTAAAGATATGGATGATGTTTCTAAGAGATTATATCTTGATATGAAAATGTGGATAGTTGACGATATTTTGCTTAAAGCAGATAAGATGACTATGGCAAATTCTATTGAGCTTAGAGTTCCACTTTTAGATAAAAAGATGTGGGAACTTGCAAGAACAATTCCTGTAAGACATAAAGTTCATAATGAAATAACAAAATATGCTTTTAGAAAAGCTGCTTTGAACAAATTGCCTGATGATTGGGCTAAGAGAAGAAAGTTAGGTTTTGTTGTTCCTTTTGTTTTATGGATTAAGGAAGAAAAATATTATAATATTGTTAAAGAAACTTTCAATAAGGATTTTGTAAGTGAATTTTTTGATGTGGAAAAAATCAATTCACTTCTTGATGATCACTTTAATAATAAAAACAATAATGGTCGTAAGATTTATACTATTTATACATTTTTAAAATGGTATGAACAATATTTTAATTAAGAGGTAAAAGAATGAACAAAGCTGTTGTTTTAGGTTGTAATTACTATATAGGACTTAGCATAATAAGATGCTTAGGACGTGAAGGAGTTCATGTTGTAGCTTGTGATTATGACTTTGATAATTCCTATGGAGCAAAGTCTAAATACATTTCTGAATTTTTAAAAATTGATGATTTGAATAAATTTGGAGAAGAGGCTTTTGTAGGATTGATAGAATATGGAAAAAAACAAGAAGAAAAACCTGTTTTACTCCCAACACATGATAAATATGTTGAATTTATAGATGAATATTATGATGAATTGGAAAAATATTATTTAATCAGTCAAGCTAAAGGACTTAATTCAAAATTATTGGATAAATGGACTTTATATGATATTGCAAAAGAAAATGGAGTTAAAATTCCGGCAACAATTAATGCAAATGACGAAAATTTAGTTGAAAAAGTAAAAAATGAAGTAGGATTTCCTTGTATCATCAAGCCTGTTGATACTGTAGAATTTACTAAGATTTTTAGAAATAAAGTTTTTATCTGTAATAATGTTGAAGAAATGGAAAATGGAATAAAAAAATCGAAAGACAATAATATAGAAATCTTTATTCAAGAAATTGTTCCGGGTTTTGACGATTGTATGTTGACTTATGATTTTTATATTGATAAAAATGGAAAAACTACTCATTATATGACTGCTCAAAAACAAAGACAATGGCCGATAAACTTTGGAGCATCTTGTTTTACAATTCAAAAGTACAATCAAAAATTAATTGATATGTCAAAGCCTTTCCTAGAAAATATAGGATATAGAGGTTTTGGTGAAATAGAATATAAAAGACATGAAAAAACGGGAGAAATCTATCTGATAGAAATAAATGCAAGGACTACTAATTTTAACAATTTGATTTATAAAGTTGGAATTAATATGCCTTATATTGCATATCTTGATTTAACTGGAAATTTAAAAGAAAGTGATTGTAAGTATGTTGATTACGATACAAATTATGCTTTTATTTATGGTTTTGAAGATATGGTTGCAATTTGGCGTTATAAGAAAACAAAACAAGTTGGAATTTTGAAATCTTTAAAGATTTCATTTTCAAGCAAATGGGCTCCTGCAATTTTTGCTACTGATGATTTAAAACCTTGGTTTTTCTTTAATAAAATTCTATTGGGAAAAGTTTTTAGAAAAATATTTAGGAGGAAATAGTGTACAAATTAGGAGTTATCGGAGGTATGGGACCTTTAGCAACTGTTAAGTTCTACGATAAAGTCGTTTTAAATACTGAGGCGCATAATGACAATGAACATATTGATTTAATAGTGTTAAATCATTCAACAATGCCTGATAGAACAAGATGTATTATAGAAAATAAAGATACTGAATTTTTAAATGAAATTAAGAAAGATTTGGAAATTCTGAATAAAATTGGTGTAGATGTAGTTGCTATTCCTTGTAATACAAGTCATTATTTTTATGATGAATTTAAAAACTTCGCAAATTTAAAAATTATAAATATGATTGAAGAAACAATTTTAGAAATAAAAAGAAGAGGAATAAAAAAAGTCGCAGTCTTTGGAACACTTGGAACACTAAATTCAAAAGTTTATAATAAATATGCAGAAGAAAATGGAATAGAAGTAAAAGAATTGTCCATAGAAGATAAGAAAACTGTTATGGATATTATTTACAAGATTAAAGAAACAAATAATTTAGAGAATAAAGAATTTGTAGAAATTCTAAATAAATACTGTGATAACGAAACTATTGGAATAATAGCTTGTACTGAACTTAGTCTTTTGGATATATGTAAAAATATAAATACGATTGATGCTTTGGATGTTCTCGTAAATAAGAGTATTGAATACAGTGGAGCAAAGATTAAAAAATAAATGTGATTCTAATCATATATTCTCAAAAAAATAAAAAAAATTATAAAAAAACTTTATTTTTAAAATATTTGGGTATATAATGGTTGTGAATGATAAAATAATAGGAGGAATGAAAAATGAAAGATTTTAAAAGTTTAAATGTTTATTTATCAAACATCGCAGTTATGACAACTAAATTGCATAATTTGCATTGGAATGTAGAAGGAAGAAATTTCTATCAAACACATATTTTCACAGAAGGGTTATATGATAAATTCTTCGAATGGTATGATGAAGTTGCTGAAGCAATTAAAATGAGAGGTGGATTCCCATTTGCATCATTAAAAGAATATGTTGCTAATGCTACTGTTAAAGAATTAGAATCTAAGAAAGTAACAGTTGATGAAGTTAACGAAATAGTTATGAATGATTTAGCTGCTCTTAAAGAAGAAGCTACTAAAATTAGAGAAGAAGCTGATAATGATGGAGATTTCATAATTGTTTCAATGTTAGAAGATCAAATTGGAGAGCTAGAAAAGAATGTTTGGTTCTTAAGAGCTTCTAAACCATGTTGCAATAAATAATAATAAAAAAATTTAGGTTGAGTTTATACTCAACCTTTTTTTGTGAAATAATAAGATTATCAGTAACTCACCCGATGTAAAATATTGTGTAAGTAGAAGCGTATTATTTAGAATATAATTTTTTACAGTTGACTTTTTTTACTAAATCTAATATAATTTATTCATTAGATATTTAGTGATGATAAGAAATAGTAAATTATTTATGTATATTTAGAGAGAAGTTGTTTGGTGAAAAACTTTTATGCAGATAATTGAACCTATCTTGGAGCTTGTATTCAAAATACAGGGTTGTGCCTTATAGCTTTTGAGTATAAATTAGAGTGGTACCACGGCTTTCGTCTCTTGGAGATGATTGCCGTTTTTTTATTATAGAAGTTATTTTATAAAAATCATCACAAAAATTAATTTATAATTACGGAGGAAATTTATTATGAAAATGAAAAGATACTATATGCCAACACTTAGGGAAGATCCACAAGAGGCAGAAATTATAAGTCATAAATTGCTTTTAAGAGCAGGAATGATTAGAAAGAGTGCTGCAGGAATTTACTCCTATCTTCCTCTTGGTTACAGAGCAATTAGAAAAGTAGAAAATATTGTAAGAGAAGAAATGGACAGAATGGGTGGATATGAAATTTTAATGTCTGCACTTCAACCAAAAGAAATATGGGAAGAATCTGGAAGATGGCAAACTTTTGGACCAGAAATGTTTAAAGTTAAGGATAGAAATGAAAGAGAATTCTGTCTTGGACCTACTGCTGAAGAATATTTTACAACTTTGATAAGTGGAGAAATTAAAAGCTATAAACAATTACCTTTAAATATTTATCAAATTCAAACAAAATATCGAGATGAAAAAAGACCACGTTTTGGTATAAACAGAGCCAGAGAATTTTCAATGAAAGATGCTTATACTTTTGATGTAAGCCCTGAAATGATGATGGAATCTTATAAAGAAATGTGGAAAGCATATGAAAAAGTATTTAATAGATTAGGACTTAATTATAAAATTGTTGCCGGAGATGCAGGAGCAATGGGAGGTAACAGCTCACATGAATTTATTGCTCTTTCTGATGTTGGAGAAGGAGTTATTTGCTATTGTGATGAAAGTGGATATGCTGCTACAGACGAAAAAGCAGAAGTCATTTACAAAGTTGACGAAAGTGGAGATGAAGAGGAACTTGAATTGGTTTATACTCCAAATTGCAAGACAATAGAAGATGTTGCAAACTTTTTAAAACAAGATGCATCAAAATGTATTAAGGCGATAGATTTAATTGTAGCAGGAGAACCTATTATAGTATTTGTTCCAGGAGATAGAGAGCTTAATATGACAAAACTTTGTGCTTATCTTGGTGTTCCAGAACATGAAATTGAAATGATGGATGAAGAAACAATTTTAAAAATTGGATCATCAGCTGGATACACAGGACCAGTAAACTTGAAAGCAAGAAAGATTTTAGATAAGAGAGTTACTCTTATGAAAAATACTGTAGTTGGTGGGAATAAGGAAAATCATCACTATATAAATTGTAATTTTGGAAGAGATTTTGATGGAGAAATTGCAGAAGATTTACTTATGGTTCAAGAGGGAGATGTTTGTCCTATAAGTGGACATCCTTTGAAATTTGCAAGAGGGATAGAAGTTGGAAATATCTTCCAACTTGGAACAAAATATTCTAAGGCTTTAAATGCGACTTTCTTGGACGAAAATGGAGTTAGTCAATATTTCTGGATGGGAAGTCATGGAATAGGAATTACAAGAAGCATTACTGCGATTATTGAACAAAATAATGATGAAAAAGGAATTATTTGGCCAATCCAAGTTGCACCATATCATGCAATAGTTACAGTTGTAAATATTAATGATGAAGAACAAATGAAGCTTGGTGAAAAAATCCATGATGAATTGGAAGCTCAAGGTGTTGAAGTAATGCTTGATGATAGAAAGGAAAGAATAGGCGTCAAATTTAATGATAGAGATTTAATTGGTATTCCTTTAAGAATAACTGTTGGTAAAAAAGCTAACGAAAATATAATTGAATTTTCAACTAGAAAAGAGATGGAAAATGTTGAAATGTCTTCTGAAGATGTAATTAATAGAGTTGTAGAAGAAGTTAGAAAAATAAAATAATATTTTTAATACCACAATATGTGGTATTTTTTCTAATTGATTGTATCTTGTTTTTTTATTTAATTGGGTACCATATAAATAGTTAGTATTAAATTGTAAAAGGAGTTTTTATGGATAGTGATTTCAGTACAAAAATTCAAAAACAAAAAATAAGTCGCGAAAGACGAAAAGAATTAAAAAATAGATTAAAAAAAGAGTTAGGAGATAGAATGAGATTTGTCTATATAGCTTCTTTTTTGTCTTGGATTCAGTTCTTGATGAGAATTATTTCTTTTGGATTTATAGCAAAGGGATTTTCTAATTTATATAATAAAATAGATTTTAATCTTTTTGCTTATGTTGTAATTACAATCGGATTAAATATATTTGGTTTTTGGATTTCTATTTTTGCTAAGAGATATCAAGGTGTTGCATCTCAGTATGCAAGAAATAATTTAAAAGTTAAATTTTTTGATGCCTTTTCCAAAGGTAATGAGGAAGTTTTTAAAGGCTATTCAACAGCAGATGTACTTACAGTTGCATCTCAAGGGATTGACAGTTTAGATACTTTTTACAGTAATTATTTGACAACAACTTTAAGAACATATTTTAATTGTGCAACAATTTTATTGATTGCAGCTTTTATCTATCCTTTGGGTGGTTTGGTCTTTTTAGTTAGTATTCCTTTTATTCCTGTTTCAATAGTGTTAATACAAAAGCGTTCAGCAAAAATTATGCAACATTATTGGTCAACTTATATGGATGTAAGTAATTTGTTTATGGATGATTTAAAGGGATTGAATACTCTTTATTCTTATAGTGCAGATGCTATTTATGAGAAGAAATTTAATGAATCTGCTGAAAACTTTAGACTTTCCACTATGGAACTTTTGAAATTTCAACTTCAATCAGTAGGATATATGGACGGAGTTATGTATCTTGGAATTGCAATTTCAGGATTTTTAGCGGTTCTTTCAGTTTCAAAAGGCAATATGTCAATTTTTAATTTTATATTCTTTGTTTTGATTGCAACTGAATTTTTTACTCCAATTAGAGAATTGGGATATTGTATGCATTTACTTATGATGAATACTAAAATGGCAGATAGGATTTTTACTTTTTTAGATAGTGTAAAGGATGAAAATAAAACAGAAGTTTCAAATATCAATTTAGAAAGTATAGATAATATTGAATTTAAAAATTTATCTTTTTCGTATGACGATAGAAAGGTTTTAAATAATATTAATTTAAGTATCACTAAAGGTAATTTGTTTGCAATAGCAGGAGAAAGCGGACTTGGAAAGAGCACATTTGCAAAAATTTTGTTTAAAAATCTTGAGAATTATTCCGGTGAGATTTTGATAGACGGAAAATCTTTAAGAGATTTTTCAAAGTCAGATATAAATGCATTAGGTTTTTATGTATCTCCAGATTCTTATGTCTTTAATGAAAGCATTATGGATAATTTGAAAAAAGCTACAAAATTATCTGAACACGAAATTTTAGAATGGATTGAGGAGAAAAATATTTTAAAATTTGTAAAGACTTTGCCTGACGGTTTTAATACAATTATCGGAGAAAATGGAAGATTGATTTCTCCGGGGCAAAGGCAACAGATAATTTGTGTTAGAAGTTTGCTAGCAGATAGGAAAATTTACATTTTTGATGAAATGACATCAAGTGTTGATACCGAAAACGAAATAGCAATTTTGGATTTAATCAAAATGATTTCTAAAAATTCTATTGTTATGTTTATTTCTCATAAGATGAAGCAAGTTAATAAAGCAGATTTTGTTTTATTTATGAGGAAAGAAAAAAGTTGGGATTTTGGAAAACCGGAAGATTTATATAATTCAAATTATGAATATAAGATGTTATTGGATAAACAAAATGAAATGGAGGAAATTTTAAATGAAAGATAGTTTAAGATTAGTAGCTAGACTTATAAATTTTATGAAAAAATTACTCCCGGTAATTTTGTTAGCTGTATTTTTTGCAGTTTTTGGATTTTTAATTACTGTATATATTCCTGCAAAAATTATTTCATTAGGATTTGATGCGGTTAATGGGGAAAAGTTAAAAATAATATCTTTAATAATTTTAGTTGTTCTTGCAATTTCAAGAGGGCTTTTCAGATATGGAGAACATTATTTCGGACATTACGTTGCGTTTAAAGTTTTGGCAGATTTTAGAAGAGAAATTTTTTCAAAACTTAGACGACTTGCTCCATCAAAACTTGATTCTCAAGATAGTGGAGCTTTGTTGAAACTAATAGGCGAAGATGTTGAAGCTTTAGAAGTTTTCTTTGCTCATACTTTAGCACCTATTACAACAGGGACTATTGTTTCAATAATTTTAATTATTTATTATTTACAATATAATATACTTTTAGCTTTAATTGCAGTTATAGTGTATTTTACACTTGCTGTTATTATACCTAATATATTTTCAAACAAATTAAAACCACATCTTGAAGTTCAACAAAAATATAGAAAATCATATACTTCATATTTTTTGGAAAGTTTAAGAGGTATGAAAGATTTACTTCAACTTGGAGTTGAAAAAGAAAGATTTAAAAACTTATCAAAAGAAAGTCGAATTGTAAATAAAAAAGAAAGAAATGTTGCAAAATTAAATTTCTTACAATTTTCATACAGTTTTTTAACAATAGGTTTCGGAGTTTTAGCCTTTGCTTTTGTAGATTTTATACTTGTAAATAAAAATGTAATTAGTGTAAAAGGTGCAGTAATTACATTGGTAGTTTTTAGTTCATCATTTGCTCCATTTTTAGAACTTAGCAGACTTCCTTTAGGACTTGGACGTGCATTACAAGCAGCAAAACAAACTTTTAGTTTATTAGATGAAAATGAACCACTTGGAAATGACGGAAGTAAAGAAATTGAAAAAATAAATGAAATAAAATTTGAAAATGTTGATTTCTCTTATCCTAAGAGAGATAAGATGATTTTTGAAAATTTGAATTTGCTTTTTGAAGATGAAAAAATTGTAGGTCTTGTCGGCGAGAGTGGATCAGGGAAAAGTACATTGATGAAAATGGTTATGAAATGGTATATGGCAAAATCAGGAAAAATATTTCTAAATGAGGAAGATATTTTAAAAATAGATAGTAGAAAACTACAAGAAAAAATTGCTTATATTCCTCAATTTCCACAAATTTTTTCTCAAACAATCAGAGAAAATTTAGTTTTAGGAAATGATAAGATTACTGATGAAGAAATTTTAGAAATTGCTGAAAAATGTAGATTAAAGGATGTAATTTTATCAACTGAAAATGGACTTGATACTAAAATAAATTCTGAAAAAATTATTTTTTCAAGTGGAGAAATGCAAAGACTTGAACTTATGAGAGCATTATTAAAGAGGGCTGATGTTTATATTTTTGATGAGCCTACAAGCAATTTAGATACTTTAAATGAATCAATAATTTTGAATTTGATTAAAGAAAATTGTAAGGGAATGGTATTTTTGATCTCTCACAGAATGAGTACTGTATCATTTTCAGATATTGTGTATAGAGTAGAAAATGGTAAATGCTTTAAAATATAGCCTTGCAGATTAAGATGAAATATGTTATCATCATACTAAAAATATGAGGGGTAATATATGAAAATTAAATTTGTAAAATATACTTGGATTATAATAGGACTGATATTTTTTGCAATAGGAACTATTGGTGCTTTCTTACCAATATTGCCTACGTTTCCATTTTATATTGTAACATTATTTTGTTTTGCAAGAAGTTCTGAGAAATTGCATACTTGGTTTGTTGGAACCAAACTATACAAAAATAATATAGAAAAAATTGCAAATAGAAAAGGACTTCCACTAAGACAGAAAGTAAAGATTATAATATTTTTCACCTTGACAATGGGAATTGGATTTTATTTTATGAAAAATACAAAAATTGGACGAATTATATTAGGAATAGTTTGGGTTTTCCATGTCATATATTTTGTTTTTGGGATTAAGACAATAAAAAGTAATGAAAATGAAATAGAATATATAGAAGCTGATATGAATTAAGAAATTCATATCAGTTTTTTATTGTGAAACAACAAGGTTCCCGGGAACCCACCCGATGCGAAGCATCGTGGAAGGGTGGGGTTCTTATTGTTTAAAAAATTTTTTTAAAAAATTTAAAATTTTTTTGTTCTACTTATTGATATAAAAATAATTACAATGGATTTCAGAAGAAAAAATGGGTAAATATACTATATATAGTAGCTATATAGTTTGTTGACAATATATATTGTTGATGATATAATCTTACTATCGAGCATTTACGAAGTATTTTTGGAGGTAGTATATGATTAAAGTTATAAAAAGAAATGGTCAAGAAGTAGATTTTGATGCTAATAAAATTGCAATAGCGATAAATAAAGCTATGCATAGTAGTACAGGAGTATACGAAGAAGGATTGGCAGAAAAGATTGCATCAGAGATAGAAACTTTTGCAACAACAATCGGAAAGAAGATGAGTATATATGATATAGAAGATCATGTTTACTACAGCTTAATTAAATATGGAAATCCTGCAACCGCCAGAGCTTATGAAAACTATAAGGCTGTGCAAACTTTTAAAAGACTTAAAAATACTACTGACGAAAGTATTTTAGGTCTTCTGGATAAGACAAATTTGGATGTTATAAATGAAAATTCAAATAAAAATGCTATTCTTGCATCAACTCAAAGAGATTTGATTGCCGGAGAAGTTTCAAAGGATATAGCAAGAAGAATGTTAATTCCTGTGGATATTGTTCAGGCTCATGACGAAGGAGCTATACATCTTCACGATATGGACTATTTAATTCAACCTATGTTTAATTGCTGTCTAGTTAATATTGGAGATATGCTTGATAATGGAACAGTAATTAATGGTAAAATGGTTGAAACTCCAAAGTCTTTCCAAGTTGCTTGTACAGTTATGACTCAAATAATTGCACAAGTAGCATCAGGTCAATTTGGTGGTCAAAGCTTAAATGTTGCTCATCTAGGAAAGTATCTAAGAAGGAGCTATGAAAAACATTTAAAACTTGCAAAAGAAATTTTAACTGATGAAAAAGACATTGAAAATATTGCAAGAGCAATGACTAAGAAAGAATTGGAAGCAGGTATTCAAACTATTCAATACCAAATAAATACTTTGATGACTACAAATGGACAAAGTCCTTTTGTTACTCTTTTTATGTATGTTGAAGATGGTTTTGAATATGAAGATGAAGTTGCGCAAATTGTTGAGGAAATAATAAAACAAAGATTAGAAGGAATTAAAAACGAAAAAGGTGTTTATATCACACCTGCTTTCCCTAAATTGATTTATGTTTTAGATGAAAACAATGTAAGAGAAGATAGTAAGTACTATTATTTAACAAAACTTGCTGCAAAATGTACTGCAAAGAGAATGTATCCTGATTATATCTCTGCTAAAAAACTTAGAGAACATTATGAAGGAAATGTATTCGGACCTATGGGTTGTAGATCGTTCTTAGCGCCTTATAAAGATGAAAATGGAAACTATAAATTTGAAGGTAGATTTAATCAAGGTGTAGTAAGTTTGAATTTACCACAAATAGGAATTTTAAATACGGGAAATGAAGAAGGTTTCTTTGAAATGTTGGATAAAAGACTTGAAATTGTAAAAAAAGCACTTTTATTCAGAAATTCACTTCTTCAAAATGTAAAGAGCGATAATTCTCCTATTCATTGGCAATATGGAGCAATTGCTAGACTTAAAAAAGGTGAAAGTATTAAAAAATACCTTGAAAACGGATATTCAACTCTTTCTGTAGGATATATTGGATTATATGAAGCTACTATGTGTGTAAAAGGCGTTAGTCATACAACTGAAGAAGGAAAAGAATTTGCTCTTAAAGTTATGAGAAAAATAAAAGAAGCGGCTGACAGTTGGAGTGAAGAAACAGGAATGACATTTTCATTATATGGAACTCCTGCTGAAAGTTTAACTCACAGATTCTGTTCTATAGATAGAAAGAAATATGGAGAAATAAAGGATATAACAGATAAGGGATATTATACAAATAGTTATCATGTTGATGTTAGGGAAAATATTTCAGTTTTTGATAAATTCAGATTTGAAGAAGATTTCCAAAAATTGTCAACAGGAGGTTGTATTTCCTATGCGGAAATTCCTAATATGAACCATAATGTTGAAGCTGTTGAACAAATGATTAGGTTTATCTATGATAATATTCAATATGCTGAATTTAATACAAAATCAGATTATTGCCATGTTTGCGGATTTGATGGAGAAATAATCATAAACGAATATAATGAATGGGAATGTCCTCAATGTCATAATAAAGATAAGCAAAAAATGAATGTAACTAGAAGAACTTGTGGTTATCTTGGAGAAAACTTCTGGAATGAAGGAAGAACAAAAGAAATAAAGGCAAGAGTTCTTCATATATAGTGAGGGATTAAAATGAGATATGGTCAGATAAGATCTTATGATGTTGCAAATGGAGTTGGTATCAGAACTAGTATTTTCGTAACTGGCTGTACACATAATTGTAAAGATTGTTTTAATAAAAAATATATGGATTTCAATTTTGGAGAGCTTTGGACTAAAGAAACTACCAATTTAGTCATAGACTATTTGCGTGATAAAAATGTAGCGGGTCTTACCTTGCTTGGTGGAGAACCAATGCAAAACGCAAAAGAACTCCTTGAAATTGTAAGGGATATAAAAAAAAGTGTAAATAAAAATATTTGGATTTATTCGGGATATACCTTTGAGGAAATTCTTGAAGATGATGACAGATTTGAGCTTTTAAAAGAATGTGATGTTTTAGTTGATGGAAGATTTGATTATAGATTAAAAGACTTAACTTTGAAATTTCGAGGTTCTTCAAACCAAAGAATTATAGACATAAAAAAGACAATTGAAACCGGAAATATTGTATTGTTTATGGAGTAAATATGTTAGAGAAAAAAATATTGAATATTTCAAAAATAGAAAATACAGATAAATATGATAGAAAAAAAGTCGGATATCTTTCAGGAATGATAGGAACATTTTTAAACGTTACTTTGGGAGTATCAAAATTTGTAATTGGAATTTTAGCAAATTCAGTTTCAATAACGGCTGATGCAGTAAATAATTTCTCAGATGCAATTTATTCCTTTGCAACAGTTTTAGGCTTCAAATTTTCTTCTGCACCTCCGGATAAGGATCATCCTTATGGACATGGAAGAGTTGAATATATAACTACCTTAATAATCTCAATGATGGTTATGATTGTAGGAGTTCAGTTTGCAAAGACATCTATCGAAAGAATTATAAATCCTGAAAAAATTATAATGGGTAAAATAGGAATTGCTTTTTTAGTAATTTCTATTTTTGTAAAACTTTGGATGAGTTTATTCAATAGAAAACTATCTAAAGCAATAGATTCAAGTATTCTGAAGGCTACATCAATTGACTGTTTGAGTGATGTTTTTACAACTTCAGTTGTTTTAATTGCAATGATTTTTGCTAACTATACTACTTTTCCGGTTGATGGAGTTGTAGGCCTAATAGTTTCTGCATTTATTCTATTCTCCGGTTTCTCTTTGGCAAAGGAAACAATTAGCCAACTTATTGGAGAGGCACCAAGTGTAGAATTGATAAAGTCAGTTTTGACAGATATTGAAAAGCACAAAGAAATTTTGGGAATACACAATTACACTTTTCATAGATATGGACATCTTAAAACAATTGCAACTGTTGATGTTGAAGTTGATTCGGAAATGAGTTTAATCAAAGCTCATAATCTTATGAGTTTGATTGAAAAAGAAATTTATGAAAAATATGAAATTGTATTGGTAATACATGTTGAACCGGTAGGGGGAAACTTTACTGAAAGAGAAATTGAATTAAAAGAAATTACTGAAAATTGGAAAAATCAGTTTAGTTATATAAAATCAATGCATGACTTTGCAATTTACAAACAGGGAGATAAGTACTTTGTAGGATTGCAATTAGCATTAGACGGAAACAAATTGGATAAAAATTTTGACGAAAATAGTTTAAAATCAGAGCTTGAAGAACTGATAAAAAATTATGATGAAGAATTAAAAACTTCAATAACAATTTTATATGAATACTTTTAAAATAGCACTTCGGTGCTATTTTTTGTATAAGTTGACGAGTAGGTAATTTTTTTATATAATCAGGGTAGCAATTTATTTGGAGAAAATTTATGAAAAATTTAGTATTACCTTTTATTAGAAAAAATATTTTTAAAATTTTGATTTATAATATTTGTTTTATAGTTGCATATTTTTTAGATGCTTATTATTTTGGATATATTTTTTCTTTAGTCGAAAATAAAATATATAGTTATAATAAATTTATCTTTATTATCCTTTTTTTGTTTGCTATAATTATATTTTCTAAAATTATATCAAGTATTTTATTTTCAAAGCTATCTTATGAAGTAGTTCGTTTTAGATTTAAGTTAGCAAGAAAACTGAATAACTCAATTTTACAAAAGAATATGGAAGATATTGAAAATCCTAAATTTGAATATTCAATGAATAGAGCTTGGAATTTTTTAGCTTATGATAATGCAGGTTTTAGTGCAATTTTAATGGATTTAGTAAATTTTATTCCTATTTTTGTATTGCTTATTTTTTCAGGCTTTATTATTTCGAAAACTACTTTTTACATTGTAGTTTTTACTTTTTTAATTCAACTTGGAGCATATCCTCTAAGAGAAAAAATTAATGAATTTGACTTGGATACAGATTTAGAACAGGGAAATGTATTAACAAAACTTGAATATTACAATAATTTTAGTATGAGAAATGAATATGGAAAGGATATTCGTATTTTTAATTTAGGAAATCTAATTTTAAAGAGATATGAGAAAATTGTTAATGAAGCGATGGCTATTATAAGAAATAAAACTAATTTAGGTATAAAATTAGGGATTATTTCAATATTTTTGGAAATTATAACTGATATTTTTACAATTGGAATGTTGATATACTTATTTAGTATTAATTCCATTTCTATATCTACGATTTTTATAGTTTTCAGTATGTATCAACTTTTTGTAACTAATGAAAAGGAGTCTTTAAGAATTATATCCGATTTAAAGAAAAATATCAAAATGTTTGATAAATACCTTTTGCATTTAGAAGAAAATAGTTTAAAAAGTAAAAAAGCTAATATAGAAAATAATGACGTATCCTTTGAACTTAAAAATATTTACTTTAAATATCCAAATGCTGATAAATACAGTTTAGAAAATATAAATATGGAGTTTTCATCTTTCAATAAAATCGGAATAATTGGAGAAAATGGCGCAGGAAAGAGTACACTTATAAAAGTAATTATGGGAATTTACAATCAAACAAGCGGAAAAATTCTCATTAATGGGAAAGAAGTTTCAACAAAAGAAAGACTTGCTTATTTTTCAGCCGTTTTTCAAAATTCACATTTTTTTGCAGGGACACTTAAAGAAAATTTATTCGGATTTGATAATGTAAAAAATAATGAAGAAAAATATGTCGAAGAATATTTAGAAAGTTGTAAACTTGACAATGTAAATGGGAAATTGATAGATTTGAATACCAGATTTGGAAAAGAATTTTTTGAAGATGCTTTTGAACCGTCAGGTGGTCAATTACAAATGCTAACTATTCTAAGAGCATTGGTTAAAAGTGGAACAATGTTAATTTTAGATGAACCCACATCTGCACTTGACACTAAAAAAGAAATGGACTTTTATAACAGATTATCTCTTGAAGAAAAGACAAAGGGATTTATTATTATTTCTCATAGATTGGCAATTTCTAATATAGTGGATAAAATTTATATTTTAAATAATGGAAAAATATTAGATTCAGGTTCTCATTTTGAATTAATTGAAAGATCTGAATATTATAGATATTTAAAAGAATTGACTAAAAGTATGTTTAAATTGAAAGTAGGTGATGAAAATGATTAATTCATTTAAAACTATTTTCAGATTTTTAAAATTGTCTTTTAAAATAGATAAGAAATTTATTTATAGAATTTCAATTGATATTTTAATTAATATTCTATTGACTTTACTAGCTTTATTTATGGTTAGAGATTTTACAGAATATTTACAAATTGGAAATATTAAAAATATTTCTATTAAAATAATTTTTGAGGCTATTGTTTTTGTTGTATTAAGGATTTTTAAAGAAGTATTAAAGTGGAGAGTTCAATACTCTGCAAGAGAGTATTTACTTAAAATGGAAAAAGAACTTTTGAAAAAATCAACGGAAATAGACTATTCTAATTTAGAAAGTCCTGATTTTCATAATTTACAAGAAAGGGCAAGATTTTCCCTTAGAAATCAATATTGTCTTGAAAATTTATTAGAGGCAATTGTAAAAAGCATAGAACATATTTCCATTATGTTAACAACTTTTATTGCCATAGGATATTTTTCTTTCTATCTAAGCATAGTATTACTTGTTCTATTTGTTGTAAATATATTTGCAAAGAAAAAATACAGTAAGGAAGAGAGTAAATTTTATGAAAACTTATCTCCGATAAATAGAAAATACTGGTATTATAGTTATATGGTTTTGAACAGAGATGATATATTAGATATAAAATCAAATGAATTTGAAACTTTTATAGATAATAAATTTTCTAAAACTATAAAAGATATATTAAAATGTTTTAAGCCTTTTTATAGGAATAAGGCTGTTGTAAATATAATTGAAGTAATAAATTCAATTATCTGTACCTTATTTGTAATAATTTTTAGTGCAAGTAGGGTTTATAAAAATGAAATCAGCTTTTCCGATTTTAGTTTTACTGTGGTAGGTATACTAAAATTTACAAACAGTATGAATGAATTTTCTGAAAATATAATTGACTTGGATAGATTTTCAAAATATACTATTCCTGTTTTGGATTTCATTGAATTTGACATTGGAAAAAATATAGAAAGAATTGTTGAGAATAATGATTTTGGATTAATTGCAAAAAATATTTACTTTAAATATAGAGATTCTGAAAATTATGTTCTAAATGATATTTCGTTTGAAGTAAAAAAACCTAAAATTGTAGTAATTATTGGAGAAAACGGAGCAGGGAAAAGTACTTTAATAAAACTTATTTCAGGACTTTATGAGGCTTCAAAAGGAAGTTTAACTTATGATGGAAAGTCTATTTATGAAACTGAAAATAAGTATATAAGTACAATTTTTCAAGACTTTAAGTTGATTGATGATATAACTTTAAGAGAAAATATTTGCTGTAAATTAATAGAAAATGAAGACGAAAAAGAAATCGTAGATGAGGAAATTTTTAAAATTGTTGATAAACTCGGTATAAAAAAAGAAGATTTTAAAATTAATTTATACGATAAACTTGGAGTTGAACTTGATGATGAAAATATTGAATTGTCAGGAGGTCAAGCTCAACTAATTGCAATCTTAAGGGCAATTTATAAAAATAGTCCTATACTAGTTTTAGATGAACCAACAGGAAGTCTTGATATTGAAAAAGAGAATTCCATTTATAAAATTTTAAAAAATATAAAAGAAGATAAAATAATATTTATGATTTCTCATAGAATGGCATCAGTTCATGTTGCGGATGAAATATGGTTTATGAAAGATGGAAAAATTATTTTCGGAAATCATAATGAGCTCATCGAGAATTCTGTAGAATATAAGGAATTATATTTATCACAGGCAGAGAGATATAATTAGAATGAAGTCTAGATTCTATTTAGAATTTAGACTTTTTTGTTAAAGGTATTTTAAAAATATTATATTTACAAATTGCAAGAATAAGTTAGCCAATTGAAAAAACTTCAAAAGGTGTTTTATAGTTAAATAGTTTTTTAGGATAATTATTTATCCAATCTTCAATAAATGCTACTCTTTGTTGAGTAGTGTTTTTTGTTCCTTTTGGTAAAAATCTTCTTATGAGTCTGTTGTGGTTTTCATTACTTCCTCTTTCATAATTACTATATGGATGTGCATAATATATTTTTTCATAGTCAAATACTTCATACAGTCTTGCAAACTCTAAGCCATTATCCGCTGTTATACTTTTTATTTCATACTCTTTTAATACTTCTTTTAAAGCTCTATTTACTGATTTAACTGTTTTATCTTCAATTAACCTTATTATTTCATATCTACTTTTCCTATCTGTTAATGTTAATAGACATTGCCCCTTTTCCTTTCTTAATATTACAGTATCTATTTCATAATGTCCTACTTCTTCTCTATTATTTATTTCTTTTGGTCTTTCTTCTATTATTTTTCCTAATATTCTTACTCTTTTTACTTCCTCTTTTTATTTCATTATTTATTGTTTGATGATTTTTACCTAGTAATCTTACTATTTCTCTATTACTATTTCTTTCTTTTTTCCATTTCTCTATTAATTTTCTTAAATCTATTGTTAAGTGCTTATATTTTGTGTTACAATTATTGTGGATCTCATTGAGGTTCCTTTCTTTAGTTTTTAGCTTAACTATTATTTTACCTCTTTGAGATGTTTTTTTCTATTTTTTCATTTGTGGCTAATTTAATTTTACAATATACGAAATTTAAAAATTAAAATAAAATTAAAAATTTTATTTTAATATCTAAGTAGATTATGAAAATAATTTTTATATATTTTTTACTAAAGATGTTAAATTTATTTTATTAAAAGAATGCTCTTATATAAGGGTGTTCTTTTTTTATTTAATTTTTGTTTTTATAAAAATTAAATGTTGTTTAAAGTTTGATATTGACAATTACTATTAATTGATATAAAATATTTTTTGTTAGTTTATGCTAATTTTATTTTATTTTTTTAGGAGGAATTATATGAAAATTTTTAAGAAAATCATATCTTTTGTGGTATTTTGTTCTTTGATTTTTACAAGTTTTAGTGGTGTTTTTGCTACTGAAAGTAAGTCTTTAGATTTTCAAAAAAAGATAGAAGAGTTAAAAGATTACAAAGATGATGATTTTGTCGATGTAATTATCAAATTGAAAAAACAAGTTGATGTTTCAAAAATTAAAGATGCTGTTAAAAAAGAAAATGTTAATGCATCTAAGGAAGAAATTCAAAATGAGATAAGAAAGGATATGGTAGATAAGTCTATAAAGTTAAAAGAAGATAGTCAAAAGTCTATTATAGAAATTCTTGAACGTTCTAAAAAAGATGGTAATGTAAAGAATTATCAACAATTTTTTATTATAAATTGTATAAATGTAGTTTGTAAAAAAGAAGTTTTGGTTAAGATTTCAAAAAGGTCTGATGTAGAAAAGATTTGTATTAATAAAAAAGTGAAGATGCCAAAGCTTCAAAATAATATTCCAGAAGATAGAGAAGCTTTATCTAGTGTGGAAAAAAAGCATATCCCTTGGAATTTAAAGATGATTAGTGCAGATAAGGCACAAAAAGAAGTTGAAAATTCTAATAACGATGTTGTTGTTGCGATAATTGATTCTGGTGTTGATGGAAATCATCCTGCAATTAAAAATAATTATAGAGGAAATGATGAAAAGCTTAAAAGATATTCTTGGTATAATGCTGTAAATGAAAAGACGGGAGATAAAGAAGAACCTTATGATGATAGGGGACATGGAACTCATGTTTGCGGAACTATCTTGGGTCAAAGAGAAAACTCTCTTTTAGGTGTTTGTCCGAATGCTAAATGGATGGCTGTAAAAGTTTTTGATTCAAATGGTGAAACAGATAATGCTAAGCTTTTAAAAGCGGGTGAATGGATTATGGCACCTAAAGATGAAAATGGTATACCTCATCCAGAAATGGCTCCAAAAGTTGTAAATAACTCATGGGGTGGGAATTCAACAGATGGGTTTTATCAAGATATGGTTCAAAAATGGAGAGAAGCAGGAATTTTTCCTGTATTTTCTGCAGGTAATGTAAGTCAATTTAATGAAGGAGGGGCTGATTCTATAGGGACACCTGCTTCATATCCACAAGCTTATGCAGTTGGAGCTATTAGACAAGATGAAATAGTTGCAAAATTTTCTCTAAGAGGTAAATCTAACTATACAGAAAATTTTAAGCCGGATATTGTTGCGCCCGGAGTTAATATTTTATCTTCAATTCCAAATGGAAAATATACAATTTATACTGGAACCTCTATGGCAAGTCCTCATGTTACAGGTGTTGTTTGTTTGATGCTTAAAGCTAATCCAAATTTAAGTGTTGATCAAATTGAAAAGATTTTAAATGAAACTGCAACACCTTTAAAAGACAATGACTATACAACAACTCCAAACCATGGTTATGGGCATGGAAAAGTTGATGCTCTTAATGCAGTTAAGCTTTCTATCGGTCAAAAAAAGGGAAAAGATATAGATATTTCAAATATGAAACTTTTACAAGGTCGTATTCTTACAAAGGGAGTGGATAATGAAAAACCAGTTATAAATCACACTCCGATTAGTAAGGTTTTTACAACATATAAAACAACTTTTGATGCAAATGTAAAAGATAATGTTGGAGTTGATAGTGTAAAACTTTATTTAAATGTTGGTAGTGAATATAAATCTTATGATATGAAACTTAAAAATGGAAATAATCTTTCAGGTTATTATAGTGTAAATATTCCGGTTGCAACTTTTAAAAATGTTACAAATGGAAAATATTATATTGAAGCTACAGATATTAACAAAAAAGTTACTAAGAGTGATGAATTTTCATTTGAAGTTCAAAAAGGTGTTGGTATTGGATATATACAAGATTTTGAAAAAGATACTTCAGGTTTTGAGTTGGGCGGACAATCAAAATTATTTAAATGGGGAAATATTAAAAAAGATGAAGCAAATAAAAAATTAATAGGTATACAACCTTATAAAAATGTTCGTGGAAATTCTATTTTTGTTATGCCTCCAATAGATTTAACAGAAGAAACTAGAAATCCAGCTTTAAGTTTTAAACATTTTTATGACCTTGGAAATTACGAATCAGCCTTTTTTGATACTGCTGAGGTTTGGATTGCAGAAGCTAAAGAAGATAGTGATCCAGATAGTTTAAAATGGGAATTAAAAAGAAGTTATAAAAACTCTTCAAAAGAAAAGTGGGTTGATGAATACATTGACCTTTCAGCTTACAAGGGTAAGAAAATTTGTGTAATGTTTGGATTTAGACCTAATGGAGAATATAAAAGTAGTGGTAATGGTTGGTATATTGATGATATAAAAATAGAAGAAGCATCAAAAGAAATACCACAAACTCCAAGTGAATATTTAAAGTTAAATGATAAAAAAGACGGTAGATTAATTTACACATTTTCTCCGGTAAAAAACGAAAAGATTACATCTTATGAGCTATATAGATCAAAAGATAAAAATGGACCTTTTGAACTTATAAAAAAAGTTGAAAAAGGAGATTCTAAAAATGGATTTGGAAAATACTCTATTGATTTAGTTGATATTCCAAAGCCACAAAAAGGAACTTATTATTACTATGCTGTTGCAAAGATTGGCGAAAATAAAAGTGAGCCTTCTGAAATTTTATCTCATACTTTTACAGAAGGGAAAGAAGTTAAAAGTTTTGATTTTGAAAAAGGACAAGATGATTTTACAAGTGTAGAAAGTGATAAAGAAACAAAATGGGATTTTGGTAAATTAGAATATGGAGATAAATATGATGCAAAATATAAAAAGCCTACAAGTGTTCAATCATTAGGTAAAAATGACGGTATGAATGTTTGGGCGACAAATTTAAATGATCATAGAAAGCCTAACACAAAATATTCACTTATCTCTCCAACTATGGACTTGTCAACTTTAAAAGATGCTACGCTTTATTACCAAAACTGGTTTGGTTCAAGTGGAAAAAGAAAAACTGATGAGTATGATTCATATAATCAAGATATAGGAGAAATTTATTTTTCAAAAGATGATGGAAAAACTTGGGATAAAGTTTATACTTTAGATGAAAGTGAAGTAGATAAGCATATAAAACATGCTTGGTTTACAAATGGTGTTGAAATTAAAAAAGATTATTTAACAGATAAATTTAAAGTTAAATTTGTTCTTGATGCAGGAAGTGATAAAGGAAATACAGATCCGGAGCAATGCGGAGGTTGGTATATTGACGATGTTACTATAAATACTAAAGATGTAAAAAATAACAATATAATAGAAAAAGTATCTCCATTTAAGCTTTTAAATATGCAAAATTTAAGTGAAGAAAACGAAAAAAAAGATATACTTGCATTAGTTGGAAAAATTACAATTAAAGAAACAGGAAAAACTATTAATACAGAAGCTGGAACAGGTAAGTTTAGTATAAAGCTTCCGGCTGGTAAATATACTGTAATAGCAAGCGCAGATGGCTATAAGGACAAAGAAGAAGTTATAGACCTTACAAATGATGTAAATAAAGATTTTTATTTAGATAATTTTAAAAAAGTTGCTATATCAGTTAATGTAAAAGATTCTGATTATGAGTCAATAAAAGGAAATGTAAAACTTTATAAAGAGGGGAAATTAGAACCTATAGCAGAAGAAAATGGAGAAACTGTTAGATTTACAAACTTAACATCTGGAAATTACACTTTAGTTGCAACAAGCGATGGTTATAAAAGATTAGAAAAAAATATTAAAATTCCTGGAACTGGAACTGTAAGTATGCCTTTAGAAAAAGTTTATCAAGAAAGTCAGTTAAATGTAGGTTATACAGATGAAAAAGCAACTAAGCTTTCAGGAATGGACCTAAAGGATAGAGCATTTGCAAATAAAATTTCAAATGATAAACTTGTAGATATAAAAGAAATTTCATATTTTATTACAAAAACTAAAGATGTAGATTTAACTAATAGTAAATATAGAATTTCTATTTATGATAAAAATACTGAAGATGAACTTCCATCAAAAGTGTTATTTTCAAAAGATTTAACATTTGAAAAAGAAGGCTGGAATAAACTTTCTATTTCAAATGTTCAAGTAAATGGTGATTATTATATTGCATTTACAAAACTAGATGGAGAAATTGCACTTGGTATGGATGATAGTAACGATGGAATTAATTCTTTTCAAATGTTTAATGGAGCTTGGGATGAACCTGAAACTAAAGGAACATATATGATAGGAGCCAAGGTTAATACATTATCTGATAAAGAAGTTAAACAAGTTACAATTAGTTTTGATAAAAACGGTGGTAGCGGAGAAATGCAAGCTGTAAAACTAAAAGCTAATGAAGATTATAAATTACCACAATGTACTTTTACAGCTCCAGACAATCAAGAGTTTGATGCTTGGCAAGTAAATAATGAAAGAAAAAATGTATCAGATACAATAAAAGTAGATAAAGATTTAACAATAAAAGCTCTTTGGAAAGATAAGAAAAATGAAAATCCACAAGAAGAAAAACTTGACCCTATAATGCCAAATCCACTTTTAATGACTACAAATGCAACTGATTTTACTCATTTTATAACTTATTCTAATGATAACAAATCTGATGAGTATTTAAAATCAGTTCAAAAAGTTATTGTAAATCACAAAGGAAAGACAAGTGAAATAACTGATGTTAAAGGCATTGACTCTACAGATTTCGCATCTAATCCAAATAAAAAACTACAATTTTCATTTACTGAAAAATTAGATAAAGATGATACTATAACTATTGTTTCTAGCAAATACAAAAATGTTATTGTAAAAATAACAAAGGATACCCTTGTAGGAAATGATGTCTATTACTCAATAAGTGCAAATATTGAAGGTAAAAAGGTAGTTTATAAAGTTACTTTTGATAAAAATGGTGGTAGTGGAGAAATGAAAGATGTAGAAGTTGAAAATGGAGAAATTTTTACAGTTCCACAATGTACTTTTGCAGCACCTTCAGGTATGGAGTTTGATAGTTGGGAATATATGAATGAAAAAACAGAGGTAGGACATCAATATCAAATTACTAAAAATATAACAATAAAAGCTCTTTGGAAAGAAAAATTAACTAAAAAAGCTACAATTACATTTGATAAAAATGGTGGTCTAGGAACTATGCAAGAGGTTAAAAAATTAGTAAAAGAAGAATATGAACTTCCTGTTTGTGAATTTTTAGCTCCAAAAGATATGGAATTTGATTGTTGGGAAATTAATGGACAAAGACATCTTCCAGGAGAAAAAATTACCCTAAACGAAGATATAACTCTAAAAGCTTTATGGATAAAAGAAGATAAATCAAAAGAGCCTAAAGAACCACTACTTGGAGAAATTTCATCGAAAGATCCATCAGTTATGAAAGTTAATTGTATTAATTTAATCGGCTATAAAAAAGAAGATAGTGAATATGTAAATAAAATAAATCTTATAACTATAAGAAGAAATGGAAAAGAAATAAAACATTATCTATTTACAAAAGAAGATGGAAAATATAAAAATCTTGATAAAACTTTAGATAAGGTAAGTATTGTATTTAAGGATAAAACTTTCTTTAATAGAGATGATGAAATTATAATTTCCGCAAGAGGATATAAAGATTTAAAACTTCATATTATATCAGCTGATGATATGGTAATGAACGCTTTATATACTACAGAAATTGTATCAACTGTTAAGTTTGAAACTTTTGGTGGAAGTAAAATTGATGATCAAATTATAAAAGTTAATCAATTAAGTGCAAATAAATTAGCTAAAGTACAAGATCCTACTAAAGATGGTTATACTTTTAAAGGTTGGTATGAAGATAGTGAATTAACAAAGGTGTTTGATTTTGATAAAAAAATAATAACAGATACTACAATTTTTGCAAAATGGGTTAAAAAAACACCATCTGAAGAAAAAACTATAGAACTTGAAGTTAAAAATGTTACAATACATCAACAAGATACATTAGATCTTAAATCATTAATCGTTAAAGCAAAAGATAATAAAAACAACGATTTAAAAGAACAAGTTGAAATTATAGATGAAGGTGGATTTAACAAAGACAAAGTAGGAACATATACAATAACATTTAAATTAACAAATAAAAATGTAAGTGTAATAAAAAAAGCTACAGTTACAGTTGTAGAAAAAGAAAACTCTACTGTAAATCCTATAAATCCTGTAAATCCAAGTCATAAAGACCCTAAAACACCAGAAGAAAAAACACAAATAAAATTTTTATTTGGAGAAAATCAAGAAATTGATAAAAATAAAAATGAAACATTAATTTTTAAAATATCTCCAAAAGTAGAAGATTTTAAAGATGTTTATGTAGATGAAAAACTTGTTGATAAATCTATGTATGATGTAAAAAAGGGAAGTACTATAATTGAGTTTAAAGATGAATTTATAAAAAAACTTTCTTGTAAAAAACATAAGTTTAAATTTAACTTTAAAGAAGGAAGTATTGAAACTTGTATTTTAGTTAAAGACTCTAAGAAAGAAGATAAAGCTAGAAGCAAAAATAATAATAATGCAAAAAGAACAAATACTTCTATGGCAAATACTTCAATACAAAATATATCTTTTATACCTTTAATTCTATCTACTATAGCTTTAGTAGTAGTTAAAAGAAAAAGAAAATAGAAAAATAAAAAAATAAAAGTGTTAGAATTATGAGCTGAACCCAAAAACACGGAGAGTTAAATAAATTATTCAAAGGAATGTAATCTATAATCAATAGGAGACATTCCTTTTAAATTCTCCTTAATTCTTTTCGTATTATACCATTTAATATACTCTTTTATATCTTCTATTAATTTTTCATAAGAAGAATAATTTTCTTCATAAAACATTTCTTGTTTCAATATTCCAAAAAAATTCTCCATTGGTGCATTATCTAAGCAGTTTTCTTTCCTAGACATACTTTGTCTTATTTTGTTATTTTCTAATGTTCTTACAAAACTACTATGTTTGTAATGAAAGCCTTGATCTGTATGAATCGTTAAATCTTCTTTGTTCTTTGTTCTTTATTCTTTTTAAAGATTTTTCTAATGACACATTCGTTAAATTTACTGTAGGACTAAAACCTATTGAATATGATATTATTTCTCCATTAAAAGTATCTAAAATAGGTGATAAATATATTTTCTTTGTATTATTTCCTATTTTAAATTCTGTTATATCTGTTAGCCATAATTTATAAGTTTTATCAGTTTTAAAATTCCTATTAACAACATTTTTTGCGATTTTTCCCACTGTTCCTTTATATAAATTATACTTTCTAACTCTGTTTTTGAACTTTTTACATAAAAGTTCGTTTTCTTTCATTATTCTTAAAACTTTCTTGTGATTTACAATAAGTCCATATTCTAATCTTAATACCTTACTTACTCTTCTATATCCATATCTTCCTTTAGATTCTTTTACTATATCTTTTATTTTTTCAATAATATAAATCTCTTTTGACTTTATCTGTTTATTTAGTTTTTCTTTCCACTCATAAAAGGAACTTTTATTTAATTTAGCCACTTTTAACCATTGTAATATTGTAATTGATTTATATTCTTTTGCCTTGCTTAATTCAATTATCGCTTTTGCTTTTTCTTTGTTTTTAAGTCCTTTTCCATAAGCAAGGCTTGAAGTTTTTTTTCATAAGCTATAGCTGCCTTTAATAGGAGATTTTCTTCTCTTAGTCTTAAAAGTTCTTCTCTTTCGCTTTCTTGTAAATTTTTTTTTCTTTTTTGTTCTATTGGTATAGATTTTTTCATTTTAGGCTTTCTTCCTTTTGTTTTACTATTTAAACCATCTAATCCATATTCATCATATTTCCTTTGCCAATTAACTATGATTGAATCATTTGTTATATCAAATTTAACAGCAGTTTCTCTAAAAGTTAGATTATTAGTTTTTCTGTATTGTAATACAAACAGCTTAAAATTACTAGTATAAATTTTATTTTTTACTTTTTTACTTACGCCTTTAATACCATTATCAATATACCATTTTATCCAATTTGAAATAGTTGTTTGTGGTATTTTATATTTTTTTGATAATTCAGATTGACTAATATCATTTTTTTCATATTCTTTAATTACTTTTATTTTTAATTTTATATCATATTTTGACATTCAAAAACCCCCAAATCCTTTGTCCGGATTTAGGGGTTCACATCAATATTATTTAGGTGCTTTTAAATTTATTTTAAATAATCATGTACTGCTTGAACAAAGAATTTAACACCATTTATAAAATATTTTTCATTAAGTCCAAATTTTTCGTTGTGGTGAGGATAAGCAACTCCATCAACATAAAGAGGATTTTGTAAAAGCACATAATCTTATGAGCCTTATTGAAAAAGAAATTTATGATAAATATGAAATTGTACTTGTTATACATGTTGAACCTGTTGGTGGAAACTTTACGGAAAGAGAAATTGAATTAAAAGAAATTACTGAAAATTGGAAAAATCAGTTTGAATATATAAAATCAATTCACGATTTTGCAATCTACAAAGAAGGAGAGGAATATTTTGTAGGTATGCAAGTAGCATTATACGGAAATAAATTAGGTAAAACATTTGATGAAAATATATTTAAATGTGAGATAGAAGAACTGATTAAAAGCTACGATAATAATTTAAAAACATCAATAACAATATTATATGATTATTTATAAAATAGCACGAGAGTGCTATTTTTTGTTGACTATAATGAGATTTTTTAATATAATCAATGTAGTATTTTATTTGGAATATTGCTATTTTAAAATAGATTTAAGGAGAAAAATATGAAAATAATTTTATCACCTGCAAAGACAATTTCTAAAACTTGTGAGAGATTTTCTTTGGGAGTTGAATTTTCTGATAAAACAAATGAAATTATAAAGAATGTTCCGGAAGTTTTGGTTTCAAAAGATTATTACAAGGCTTTTTATATGTATGATGGAATGTGTTATAAAAATATAAAAAGAGAAGAGTTTGATGAGTGCGATTTAGAATATATAAAGGAGCATTTAATTATTATTTCTGCACTTTATGGAGTGCTTAAACCTTTTGATTTAATTAATCCATATAGACTTGATTTTCTTATGAAAACAAAAATGGGAAATTTATATAATTTTTGGAAAGATGATATTGCCAAGAACATTTTAAAAGACACAGATTTTATTGTTAATCTTGCAAGTGATGAATTTTCAAAAACTGTTAAAAAGTACATTTCAGAGAAGCAAATTTTGGATTTTGAATTTTTTGAAAAAGTTGATGGAAAGTTAAAAAAACATTCTACGATTTCAAAAAAAGCTAGGGGAATGATGCTTAACTTTATGACTAAAAATAAAATTGAAAATATTGAAGATATAAAGAAATTTGACAAAGATGGATATGGTTTTGCTGAAGAAATGTCTTTAGAGAATAAATTTGTATTTGTAAAAAATAGTTAGAAATATTATTATATGAGATCTCTCCGCTTCGTTTCGCGTCGCTCAACTTCGGTCGAGATGACATATTAGGGATTTGAAATGAACGTCAACACGATATGAATATTTTTGTTATGTTTATAGAGTATTAATATGGTTTTAAGTTTATTAACTTTTAACATTATGCTATTAAATTAGATTTTCTCTTTGCACGTCATTTCGACCGAAGCGAAGTGTAGTGAATCTAGCCCTAACTTTGTTTGCTTTCAAATAAAAGTAGGTCTGACAGAGCAATTGTATAATTAGATACAATTGCTCTGGAAATCTCATAATTAGATTATAAGTAAACAAAATAAAGACTAGATTTTTTTCAAGTCGTTTAATTTCGATTGAGATGACATATTAGAGATTTGATTTCCAGCGTAATATTAAGTGAAGGTTTTTTATTTTATAATTAGAACTTCAAAAGTGTAAAAACTTTTGGAGTTTTTTTATTGAGTTTAAAATAATCTTTATAGAAATGTTTGCATACAGATATATAATAAATTTTATATTAGCTTTTTATAAATAAAATTAATAAATAAATTTTTTATTAAATAAAAAATACTGTTTTTTCAATAATTACATTTTATAATAATTAGCGTTTTTATTGTTTTACAATATTTTGTTATTTCATCTTGACAAATACGTTTTCTTTATGGTATCATTACTTTGCATAGTGATTATTATACTGCATTTACACTTTCTTTAGGTGAATTTTAACAAATTGTTATTCAATAAAATATATGGTCAAGGAGTTTTTATGAGAAAAACTAATTTATTAAATGTAAAAAACTTTAAAAAATGGATATTACCAATTATTTTATTAATTTCTTATAAATTTATATTTGATAAGATGATTTCTTATATTGTAATAAATAGAGCAGGTAATTTTTCTAAATCGATATTAATTGGTAATTTTATTGTTGCAATTATATTGTTTTTGTTAATTAAATTTATATTTAAAGGAAAATTAAATTCGATTGATAGTTCTGAAAAAATGGACTTAAAAAAATCTATTATTATTTCAATAGTTGTGTTATTTTTAACTATAGGAATTATATATGGGGTTATGTGGGTACAATCTTTTCTTTTTAGTCATATTAGCTTAAATAGTTCCAATGCAGATGCTATTACAAAAGAATTTAAATCTAATCCCTTACCAGTAGTTGGGCTTTCTTTTGTAACATCAACACTTGAGGAACTAGTTTATAGACAACTGTTGTTTGGATATTTGTATGATTTATTTTCAGGATGTAATAAATATATTAGATATATAACTTCAGCATTAATATCTGCAATTATATTTGGATCAATACATGATGGTTTATTCCATCCTGCAATGCTTCAATACATAACTTATGGTTTTATTTTATCTGGACTTTATTTATATACAAAAAGAATATCATCTCCAATAATTGTACATGTTTTATTTAACTTACTTTTAGACCTTAGGAGATTTATAATTTATTTTTAATATTATGAAAAAAAATAAAGGAGAAAACAATGCTAAATGCTAATATATTAAATGTAAAAAACTTTAAAAAGTGGATATTACCGATTTTAATGTTTGTTTTTTGTGAATTTATTTTTAAAAGAAAAATTTTACCTATTTTTAGAAAGTTCGTATTGACTGGAGATTATTTTTTTGATGGTATTTTATTTGATGGATTAGGGTATATTTTTATAATTTTATCAGTGTTGTTAATTTCTAAGTATGTATATAATGGAAGATTTAATTCAATAGATGCTTCTTCAAAAAAAGGATTGAAAGAGAGTTTTTTATTTTGTATTGTAATCTTGATTTTAACTATAATATTTTTATTTATACTCAACAATTTTTTAGTAAATGTTTTAGGTATTGTTAGAAAAAGTAAGAACACCATTATTACAGTATTTTTTTTTGAAAAAAACATTGTTTTCTGTATTTACTATAGTATTTACAGGACCTATGTTTGAGGAAATAGTATATAGAAAAATCTTATTTGGATATTTATATGATTTACTTTCAGGATGCAATAAATATGTAAGATTTATAACGTCTGCACTTGTGTCATCAATAATTTTTGGGGCAACACATGATGGAGTTTTTCATCCTTCTATGATTACATATGTTATATATGGAGTAGTTTTTTCTAGTGTATATTTTTATACGAAAAGAATTTCTGCATCTATGACGGTGCATGTTTTAAATAATTTGTTTTTAGCAATTATGGATATTTTTGGAATTTAATTATAATAAAATTTTTAAGAAAATTATAAATATTATAAAAAATATTGCAGAGGTGAAATTGTGGGAAATATAAAAAATTCAAAAAAATGGGTAGTTCCAATTTTAATGTTTATATTTTTTGAATTCATTTTTAGGCAAAGAATATCAAAAAAAATATTTTATGATGATTTATTAGTTTTTGTTTTTTTTGATAATACTGTAGTAAATAAATATTTTTCATTGGGATTATGGTGTTTTGTTGTTGCTTGTATTATTTTATTAATTTCTAAGTTTGTATTTAATGGAAAAATGAATTCTATAGATAATTCTGAAAAAATGGATTTAAAAAAGTCTATAATTATTTCAATTTTATTTTTTGTATTTACTATGATATTAGTTTATACTACTAAGTATGTTGAATATTATATTTTTAATATATCTAACATAAGTTTAAATACTAAAAATATTCTTGCTATCGAAAAACTTAATTTTTCTGTGAGTATGTTTTCAGGCGTTTGTATATCTATTTTTGAAGAAATGGTGTATAGACGAATACTGTTTGGATATTTGTATGATTTACATTCGGGTTGTAATAAATATATTAGGATAATAACATCTGTAATAGTATCATCTATAATCTTCGGTTCAATACATGATGGTGTTTTTGCTTATGCTATGGTTAGATATATTATATATGGAATATCTTTTTCAGCAGTATATTTATATACTAAGAGAATCAGTGCTTCTATAGCAGTTCATGTTTTAATTAATATATTTTTAATAGTTAAAGATACATTTTTGTAATTTAATCAAAATAACTTTTTTTAGAAAAAATAATTCATATTAAAAAAATATTGCAAAGGAGGATATTTTGATAAATGTAAAAAACTTTAAAAAGTGGATTTTCCCTGCTTTAATGTTTATATTTTTTGAATTTATTTTTAGGCAGAAAATTTTAAATTCTTTATTTTTTGGAAAAATATTTATTTTTAAATTTTTTGAAAATCCAATTGTAAATAATTTCTTTGTTGGTGGGATTTGTTGTCTATTTGGAAACTGTATAATATTTTTGATTATAAAGTATGTATTTAATGGAAAATTAAATTCTATAGATAATTCAGAAAAAATGGACTTAAAAAAATCTATAATTATTTCGATATTAGTTTTTGTTTTTACTATGTTGATTATATATTTAGCTTCATACATTGAAAGTATTTTCAAACTTGATGTTTATAGTTTGAATGCAAAAAATACTAGGGGTACTGAAAGACTAAATTTGTTTGTAAGTTTATTTTCAATAGCTTCGGTAAATATATTTGAAGAACTGGTGTATAGACGAATACTGTTTGGATATTTGTATGATTTACATTCGGGTTGTAATAAATATATTAGGATAATAACATCTATGATAATATCATCGATAATTTTCGGCTCAACACATGATGGTGTATTTCATTTGGCTATGATTCAGTATATAATTTATGGAATATCTTTTTCAGCAATATACTTATATACTAAGAGAATCAGTTCAGCTATAACTGTTCATATTTTAGTTAATATATTTATAACAATTATGAGATTTTTCTAAATTAACATATAAAAAATTTATTTATAAAATAAAAATTTTAGGAGGAAGTTATGAGTGTTAAGACAAAAAATTTTATTGTATCATTAATAATATCATTGGTGTATTTTTTAGGGATTTTAAGATTTTCTACATTGGCAAATAAATATTTAAAATCAGAATTTGTACTTAAAAACCTATCAAATATAAATATTATTTTACTTTTGATTTTTGGAGTTTTAGTATATTTGTTTTGTAAAAAGTTTCCAACAAATTCAATATCCAAAGGTAGTAAAAAGGAACCTTTAGTAAAATCAATTTTGATTGGGGTATGTTCTGGGATAGCTTTGATAGTTGTAATGCAAATTATATATAAAATTTTAGGATTTTTAGGTTATCCCTATGATATGACTGGAGAATTTATTAGAATTAAAAATCTGGTTTCTAATAATAAAATTTCCTTAATAAATATGGTGTTTATTATTCCATTTGTAACTGAAATAGTCTATAGAAATATAGTATTTGGCTACTTATATGATTTATATGAAGGTGGATACAAATTTGTCAGATTATTTACGCCAGCCTGTTTATCAGGAATTTTGTTTGCACTCATAAATGTAAAACATGCACTTCCTGTCGTAGTAGAAGCTGTAATTATATCCTTGACTTTTGGATATGTTTATTTAAAGACAAAAAGAATAGAAAGCGCGATAATCGGACATATTGTATTTAGTACAGGTATTGTAATACTTTCATTTATAGTAAAGACAAGTGTTTTATAAAATTGTTTATATTAATTATTTTGTATAATTGTAAATACTTTTAAATAGTTTATTGCAAATATAGTAAATTTTACTTAAAAACTTGAAAAAAAAATATTTTTGATATATAATTTTAAGTGAGTGAAAACTTAAAATAAAATAATTAAGGAGTGTGTTTTATGACTAAAATAGCTGTTATTGGAGCAGGCCCAGGAGGATATGAGGCTGCTATTAGAGCTGCACAAATGGGAGCAGAAGTTGTACTTATTGAAGCAGATAGACCGGGTGGTACTTGTTTAAATAGAGGATGTATCCCTACAAAAACACTTTGGAAAAATGCTGAAATTATGGAAAATATTCATAGAAAAGCAGAATTCGGTTTACTTATGGATGAATGTAAAATTGATCCAATAAGACTTAATGAAAGAAAATGCGAAGTTGTTGAAAAAATCGTAGGTGGGGTAGAATTCTTAATTGGTTCTTATCCAAATATTGAATACCTAAAAGGTTTTGGTTCTTTTGTTGATCCTCATAAAATTCATGTTAAATTAAATGATGGTTCAGAAAAAGATGTAACAGCTGATTACATAATCATTGCTACAGGTTCTAAACCAAGTGTTCCACCAATTGCAGGAACTGATTTGCCTAATGTAATTACTAGTGATGAGTTCTTAGATTTAAAAGAAATTCCTGAAGAACTTATAGTTGTTGGTGGTGGAGTTATTGGAATGGAATTTGCAAGTATTTATGCTCAATTCGGTTCAAAAGTAACTGTAATGACTAACGGTGTTTTACCTGCAACTGACGGAGAAATACAAAAGAGAATTCCAAGTATTTTCAAAAGAGCGGGAATTAAGATTGTAAATAAAGTTCGTGCTAGTGAAATTACACAAGAAAACGGTAAATTAAAAGTTACAGCTAAGAGAGTTGATAAAGATAAAGTTGAAGAAGCTGAAGGTACAATGGTTCTTTTAGCAACAGGAAGAAAAGCTAATATCGATGGATTAGAAATCGAAAAAGCTGGGGTTGTTACTGAAAGAGGAGCTGTAGTTACTGATAAAGGATTTAAGACAAATGTTGACCATATTTATGCTATTGGTGACGTTGTTTATGGAAATGTTCAACTTGCTCACGTTGCAAGTGCACAAGCAATTCATGTTGTTGAAAAATTAATGGGAGAACATCCTGAAATTAATTTAGATATTGTTCCTGCTTGTACATTTACTTTACCAGAAGTTGCTCAAGTTGGTTTAACTGAAGAAGAAGTTATTGCTCAAAATATTCCTTATGTTAAGAGTAAATTTATGTTCAGCGGAAATGGTAAAGCTGTTTCATTAGGAGAAGCTGATGGATTTGTAAAGGTTCTTGCAACTGAAGACTTAAAGAGAATTTTAGGTATCCATATTATTGGACCTCATGCAAATGACTTAATTCATGAAGGAACAGTTGCTATGGCAAATGATATGGGAGTTGAGTCAATAGGCAAGATGATTCACGCTCACCCAACTCTATCAGAAGCATTTATGGAAGCAATTCACCAATTAGAAGGAAAGTCAATCCATAGTGCACCTGCAAAATAATTATTTTGTTAGAATTTTAGGGAGCGTTAGCTCCCTTTTTTATTAAAGAGGTAAGAATGAATATTTTTGAACAAATTGCAAAAGAATTAAATATAAAAGTAGGTCAAGTTGAAAATACTGTAAAACTTATAGATGAGGGAAATACTATCCCTTTTATCGCAAGATATAGAAAAGAAGTTACGGGTAATTTAGATGATGAAATACTTAGAAATTTAGAACAAAAATTACAATATTTAAGAAATTTAGAGCAGAGAAAAGAAGATGTTATTAGATTAATTGACGAGCTTGGAGAGTTGACTGATGAATTAAAAAATGAAATTATAAATGCTGAAACTCTTTCAAAAGTTGAGGATATATATCTTCCATTTAGACCTAAAAAGAGAACTAGAGCAACTATTGCAAAGGAAAAAGGTCTAAAACCACTTGCTGATTTAATTTTAGATAGAAAACTTAATGAAAATAATTTTGAACAAAAAGTTTCTGAATTTATTAGTGAAGAAAAAGAAGTTTTAAATATTGATGAAGCTATGGCTGGTGCTTTAGATATTATTGCAGAAATGATTTCTGAAGATAAAGATTTTAGAGATATTTTAAGAAAAGATGCCGAGAAAAATGGAATTTTAGTCTCTGAAAAGGGAAAAGAAGAGAATAATGTTTATGATATGTATTATGAATTTTCTGAAAAGATTTCTAAACTTCCAGCACATAGAATACTTGCTATAAATAGAGGAGAAAAGGAAAAAGCTCTAAAGGTTTCTATAAAGTTAAGTGACGAAAAAAATATTGGTGAAATTTTATTTTCACTATGTATGGATGATAAAAATTTCTGTCATAAATTCTTAAAAGATGCTGTTATCGATAGTTATAATAGACTTTTATTCCCACAAATAGAAACTGAAATAAGAGCAAATTTAAAAGAAAAAGCAGATACACAATCTATTGAAGTTTTTGGCAAGAATTTAAAACCTTATATTATGCAATCTCCAATTCTTGACAGAGTTGTTCTAGGAATTGACCCTGGTTATAGAACGGGTTGTAAGGTAGCTGTTATTTCAAAAACTGGATCAGTTTTAGACCATGTAAATATCTATCCTACAAAACCGCAGGAAAAGATAAAAGAAAGCAAGGAAATTTTGGCAAAACTTATTAAAAAATATGATGTAAGTTTAATTGCAATAGGAAATGGAACTGCAAGTCGTGAAACTGAAAAAGTTGTTGTAGAATTGATAAATGAATTGAAAAAAGAAGATTTATTCTATTCAATAGTAAATGAAGCGGGAGCTTCAATTTATTCAGCTTCTAAACTTGGACAAGAAGAATTTCCAGATTTAGATGTAACTGTTAGAGGTGCAATATCAATAGCTAGACGTATTCAAGACCCGATGGCTGAGCTTGTAAAGATTGAACCAAAACATATTGGCATAGGACAATATCAGCATGATGTAAATCAAAAACAATTAACAGAAACTTTATCAGATGTTATTGAAGATTGTGTAAATAAAGTTGGAGTTGATGTTAATACTGCATCATTTTCACTTTTATCTTATATTTCAGGAATGACAAAAACTATGGCTAAAAATTTAGTTTCATATCGTGATGAAAATGGGGCATTTAAAAATAGAGATGAAATAAAAAAAGTAAAGGGAATAGGACCTAAGGCATATACTCAATCCGCGGGATTTTTGAGAATTAGAAATGGCGAAAACCCACTTGATAATACAGCTGTTCACCCTGAAAGTTATGAAATTGCTGAAAAACTCTATGGGAAAGATTTAGATAAGATTAATATTTCTAAACTTTCAAAAGAATTAGAAGTTGGTGAATTGACTTTAAAAGATATTATTGAAGAGCTTAAAAGACCTGGTCGTGATATAAGAGAAGATATGCCAAAACCGATTTTAAGATCTGATGTTCTTTCCATTGAAGATTTAGAGGTTGGAATGGAATTAAAGGGAACTGTAAGAAATGTTGTAGATTTTGGGGCATTTGTAGACATTGGAATTAAAAATGATGGACTAGTTCATATTTCACAAATTTCAAATAAATATATAAAGCATCCTTCAGAAGTATTAAAAGTTTCTGATGTAGTTAAGGTTAAAATTTTAGAAATTGACCTTGAAAAGCAAAAAGTAAAATTGACAATGAAGTAAAAAGAAATGCGGTAAAACGCATTTCTTTTTTTGTATAAAAATAAAGTAATTATCAATGCTAATGTTGTGTAAAATCTTTAAAAAAATAGTGAATATTTTATCATAAGAATTTTTATGATTTCATAAGGTTGTTAAATGTTTAAAAATCAACTAAAAAATTTTATGATAGAAAAAAATTATTAATATTGTCTATCCATAAGAAAAAAGTATTAGACTTATTTCTAATCCTATGATAATATAATACTGATTATATTTGTTTGCTAATTCGCAAAGTATTTTATCAAATATAAATATAAAAATTAAATAGGAGGTTTTGAATGGATATTCAAGAAAGTGTAAAACTTGTAGATTCATATTTAGATTTAAATCGTAAAGTTGTAGGTGTGAAGTTTTTTCACGATGAGGAAAGTTATGAAAATTTTGAAGTACCTGAAAGAGAAAGTAAAGTTACATATTGTAATGCTGTTAATTTAGCATCTAAAGGTTCAAACATAAAGGTAAGAAAGGTACATCAAGGTTGTCCAAATGGTTCAGTTGCTTTTGGTTTTAATCAAGCACCACCTAAAATGGCATCTGGAGAAGCTAGATTTAGTAAAAATATTTATAAAGATGTTGAAACATCAAAGAGTGTTTCTGATGAAATGATATTTTTGAAAGAACCAATCTATGGTATAGTAGTGATGCCTTTAGAAAATTTTAAAGTTGAACCGGATGTTGTTGTTATGATTGAAAAAGCATATAATATAATGAGAGTTGTTCATGGATATTCTTATTTTAATGGCTATTCTCCAGAAATGAAAACTGTTGGTTTACAAGCGGTTTGTCATGATCTTACAACTCTTCCTTATGAACATGGAACAATAAATATCACATTCTTATGTCCGGGAACTAGATTGATGGCAAATTGGCATCCTGACGAGTTAGGAATTGGAATGGCGTGGAAACATTGGTACAATGTTGTTCAAGGTATAGTTGAAACTACAAATCCATTTGAACGTAATGGGAATAAGAGAAAAATAATTAAGAAGATGAAAAAGAATCATATGGATGATTCTGTAATCGAATTAAATAAAAATTATGATACAGGATCATATTTAGGTGGACCAATAGAAAAATAAATTCAAAATAGTTAGGGATTTCTTTTTAGAAATTCCTAACTTGAATTTTTTAAAAATTTTAGTAAAGGAGAATTTTATGGATTTATTAAAAAAATTACCTATTCCTATTGCGGGATTGATTTTAGCTATGTTTGCATTAGGAAATTTGTTACAATCTTATAGTAATGTTGTTAGATTATGTATAGGTGGAGTTGCACTTATTTTATATATTATTTTTGTTTTAAAAATTGTTTTGTTAAACTCAAAATTAAAAACTGTTTTAGATAATCCAGTTCCTGCAAGTGTACTTTTAACAATTACAATGGCTACTATTTTACTTAGTAGCTATGCAAAGCCTTATTCTTCAGGCTTAGCTGCTACATTTTGGTTTGTTGGTGTAATCTTACATGCTTTGTTAATTATTTGGTTTAGTATTAAATTTTTACCTAATTTTTCAATTAAGAAAGTATTCCCATCTTGGTATATTGTTTATGTAGGAATTGCAACAGCTAGTGTTACAGCAGGAGCAGCGGGACAATTAAAATTAGGGCAAATTTGTTTTTGGTTTGCTTTAATTTCATATTTTATTTTAATACCTGTTGTATGTTACAGAGTATTTAAAGTTAAAGAAATTCCAGAACCTGCACAACCTACTTTTGCAATTTTATCAGCACCTGGTTCACTTGCACTTGCAGGATATTTGAATACTTTTCCTGAAAAGAATTTTACTTTCGCTGCTGTTTTGTTTGGATTTTCACTATTCTTCTATTTAGTAGTTTTAGTAAATTTACCAAAATTACTGAAATTGAAATTTTCTCCAGGTTTTTCAGGTTTTACATTCCCATTAGTTATTAGTGCACTTTCTTCTAAATTATTTAATGGATATGTTACAAAATTATATGGAGCAAATTCAGTTTTAAAATTATTTGTTAATTTTCAAGAAATATTAGCAACGTTGATTGTACTATATGTTTTTATTGGATATATGAAATTTTTATTTTCAAAAGAGAATTAAATTATTATAAAAATTGCTTGACTATTTAATTAGTATATGTTAAAATATTTAAGTAATATGATGAATGAAGTAGAGTACTCGCTCTCACCTTGTTACTATTTTGTTTCAGGTTTATGTTAATAATTTAAGTTTTGTAATTATTATGGCGGGTGTTTACTCGCCGTTTTTTTATGGAGGTGTTATTATAAAAGAGCTTTTAATTAATGAAGAGATTAGAGCAAAAGATGTTAGGTTAATTGATGCAGAAGGTAATCAAATTGGAGTAGTTCCAATTTCGAGAGCATTAGAAATGGCAAATGAAAAGAAATTGGATCTTGTTAATATTTCTCCTAATGCTAATCCACCTGTTTGCAAAATTTTAGATTATGGAAAATATAGATATGATTCACTAAAGAAAGAAAAAGAATCAAGAAAAAAACAAAAAGTTATAAATGTTAAAGAAATTAGACTTACTCCAAGTATTGATAAACATGATATAGAAGTTAAGGCAAAACATGCGAATAATTTCTTAAAAGGTGGAGATAAGGTAAAAGTTTCTGTAAGATTTAGAGGTAGAGAATTAGGACATACTGATATTGGTAAGGTAGTTTTAAATCAATTTAAAGAACTTACTGCAGAATATGGAAATGTAGAAAAAGATTCCGTAATGGAAGGTAGAAATATGACAATGTTTTTATCACCAAAACAAGATTAATAGGAGGTTTTAGATATGGCTAAAATGAAAACACATAGAGCGTCAGCTAAGAGATTCAAGAGAACTGGTACTGGAAAAATTAAAAGATTTAAGGCATATAAGAGCCATTTAACAAGTAAGAAATCACCAAAGAGAATTAGAAATTTAAGAAAATCATCAGTTATCAGTAGTGGAGATCAAAAAAGAATCAATAATATGATTCCTTAATAATGGAGGTAAAGAGTAATGGCAAGAATAAAACGTAGTTTAAATGCAAGAAAAAAACATAGAAAAGTATTAAAACAAGCTAAAGGTTATTATGGTGCAAAGTCAAAATTATTCAAAGTTGCTAATCAAGCAATCATGAAATCAATGACTTATTCATTCATAGGAAGAAAGAGAAAGAAAAGAGATTTTAGAAGCTTATGGATTGCAAGAATTAATGCCGGAACAAGACAATATGGTTTAAGTTATAGCAAATTTATGTATGGACTTAAGAAAAATAATATAAATATGAACAGAAAAATGCTTTCTGAAATGGCTATAAATGATCCAGAAGGATTCAAAAAATTAGTTGAATTAGTAAAATAGAGAAAATGTCCCTTCATAATTGAAGGGCTTTTTTTTGGAGGTTATTTTGAGAGATTTTATAAAGCAGTTAAAAAATAAGCTTGAAACTAATCCGCCTGCGGTATTAACTTTAGGTTTCTTTTTAATAATAACTGTTGGATCTATTCTGTTATTTTTACCTTTTTCATCTAAAAATTTAAATTTTACAAATTTTTTAGATTGTGTATTTATATCAACTTCTTCTGTTTGTGTAACTGGGCTTTCAACTATAAATATAACTAATGAATTTAATTATTTTGGAAAAACTATTATAATGCTTTTAATTCAAGCAGGAGGATTAGGCTTTATGACAATGGCTACTATGGTAGCTATGATTTTAGGCGAAAAGATAACTTTAAAAGATAGACTTGTAATTCAAGAACAAATGGGATCAACAAAACTTAGTGGAATGGTTAAACTTATAAGATATGTAATTTTTTCAACCTTTTTAATTGAAGGTTTGGGTGCAATATTACTTTCTTTTACATTCGTTCCTAAGTTTGGGTTGAAAGGAATTTATTATTCTATTTTTCATTCAATATCAGCTTTTTGTAATGCAGGTTTTGATGTTTTAGGAGAAAATAGTTTAGAGAGTTTTAATACAAATCCATATTTACTTTTAATAGTTTCGTTTTTGATAATATTAGGAGGTCTTGGATTTCATGTTTATATTGATATAAGTAATTTTAGATTCAATTATAAAAAGTATTCATTGCATACTAAGATTGTTCTAGTAATGACTTTAGGACTTCTTATATTTGGAACAATTGCTTTTTTTGTCTTAGAATATTCTAATGCAAAAACTTTAAAAAACTTAAACTTTTTTGATAAAATTACAAATTCATTTTTTCAATCTGTTACTACAAGAACTGCAGGTTTTGCATCTATAGATCAAACTGGTTTTACGGAATCTTCAACGATTCTAAGTGTATTTTTGATGTTTATAGGAGGCTCTCCTGCAAGTACAGCCGGTGGTATAAAGACAACTACAATATTTTTATTGATAGTAACAACTATATCTTTCATTCAAAATAATAATGAGATAGAAGTTTTTAAAAGGAGAATTTCTTTTTCTTTAGCAAAAAGAGCAATTGGAATATTTGTTATATCTTTGTTACTAGTTAATACTGTAGTTTTTATTTTAACTTTGATTGAAAATGTAAGATTTATAGATTTGCTTTTTGAAACTGTTTCAGCTTTTGCGACAGTTGGACTTAGTAAAGATTTAACTCCACATTTAAAAGATATTACAAAAATATTATTAATTATATTGATGTTTATTGGAAGAGTTGGTCCGCTTACAATTATTTTCTCTTTTTATAAAAAGGTTAATAAAAAGAAATTTAAGTATTCAAGTGGAAATGTTATTGTTGGATAGGAGATAGTATGAAACAAATTGCTGTTATAGGTTGTGGAAGATTTGGAATGAGTTTAGCCATAACCTTGGGAAAACTTGGAAATGAAGTAATGGTTATAGATAAAGATGAAGAGATTATAAACTCTATTGCAGATAAGGTTACGCATGCTATAATTTGTGATGTTAGTGTAGATGGAAGCCTTAAGGAATTAGGACTTGCTAATTTTGATATTTGTGTTGTTGCAATAGGATCTGACTATAAGACTTCAATTATTGCAACTGTAGAAGCAAAAGAGCTAGGTATTCCAAAAATTATTGCAAAAGCGACTGATAGTGTTCAAGCAATGGTTCTAAGAAAAATAGGAGCAGATAGAGTTATAATTCCAGAAAAAGATATGGGAGTAAGAGTAGCAAATAATATAAGTAATTCAAATATTTTAGACTCTATCAATTTATCTGATGAATATTCTCTTGTTGAAATTTCACCAATGGAAGTTTGGGTTGGAAAATCAATAAAGGATTCTGAAATTAGAAATAGACATCATGTAAATATAGTTGCTATAAAGAATAAAGATGGCTTGGAGATAAATGTAGGAGCTGACTATGTTATAAAGAGCAGTGATATTCTTTTAGTTGCCGGTAGAAATGACTGGATTGGTAAGCTGGTATAATATGGAATTTAAAGTTATAGATAGTAAAGATAATAAAAGGTATAAATTATTTAAGAGTCTGTATTTGAAAAAAAATAGAGATAAATATAAATTATTTTTGCTAGAAGGAAAAAAACTCTTATTAGAGGCTATTGGCGAAGAACTTGATATAGAAAATATAATTTGTACTGAAAAATTTATTGAAAACTTTGATTTTAATGAAAAATACTTAGATAAAGTTATAATCTTATCTGAAAAATTATTTAAAAACTTGACTGAACTTACAAATTCTGAAGGAGTCATTACTGTTGTAAATTATATTGAGGATAAAAATATTTCTTCTAAAAATATAATTTGTTTAGAAAATGTAAGTGATCCGGGAAATTTTGGAACAATAGTTAGAACTGCAAATGCTTTTGGAATTAAGGATATATTGACTATAAATTGTGTAGATAAATATAATTCAAAAGTTTTAAGAGCAACTATGGGTGCAATGTTTAGAACAAATATTGTAGATTGTGAAATTGAAAAAATAAAAGAATTACAAAAAGATGGATATAGATTAATTTCTACGACATTAAGTGAAAATTCAAAAATTTTAGAAGATTTTAAATTTGATGGAAAAAATATTGTAGTTATGGGAAATGAAGCAAATGGAGTTTCAGCTGAAATTCTAAGAATTTCAAATGCACATTTAAAAATAGATATGGACAATTCAATGGAGTCTTTAAATGTATCAATAGCAGCTGCAATAATAATGTATAAAATATATAAAAATTAAAGGAAGTGTTTATAAGCACTTCCTTTTTTGTACTATATATTTTTGGGACAATTTTTCAATTATTTTAATCTTGCCAATGCACCAAATGGATCCCATGGTTCAAGTTCTATTGTTTTTTCATCAAGAGCTTTTAACCATTTTTCATCAACGTATTTTTTGTCAACCATTACTTCATAGTTGTATTCATCAAACCATTCATCAGTCATTGAAAAAATACCTTTATCTCCAACTGCATCTCCCCAAGAGTTTTCAACTTGCCATTCTAACGGTTTTCCATTTTCATCAAGATTTACTCCTGTAAACACCATTGCATGAGTTAATACACTTTCGTGATAATCAAGTCTTTCTGCTTTTGTAAAGTTTTCTAAAGTAGGGAATATGTCATCATACAAGAACATATCTAAGTCCATAATTCCTTTTTGCTTTTCCAAAAACTTAATTACATCACAGCCAAACCATATAGGTTCTCCAGCTTTAATTGACTTTATAGCACTTTCTTTTAATACTTCTATAGGAACATTTAAGTATTTTATTTTGTCTGCTTCTTTAACTGTTCCCAAGAATTTTACAGTATAAACTTTTCCGTAAGGTTTGTCATCAGTTGGAGCATTGATTAAACTTATTTTATCTTTTAAATTCCAACCAACATATTTATCGAAAAATTCTTTAGGAGTAATATTTGATATTCTGTGGAATTTTTCGTCTTTATCTCTGTATTCATAGGTAAAAGTTTCAGGAATTTCTCCTAAACATTTAGTTAAAATATTGTAAACTGTATAAAGAGTTTCATTTTTTAAATCTTCAATTTCTTTCAATGATTTGCCAGCTTTATGAAGATTTCTCATATCACAAGCTGCTTTTCTAAGATATTTAGTTAGTATTGCTTCCATATCTCTTGTGTTTGAAGAGTGGAATGTTTCTGGCATAATTCCTTTAGGAACAACACCATATTTTTCTAAAAGACCTCTAAACATATCCCATTGACCGCCATCTTGTACAGGCGCAGTTAAAAGATGAGAAACAACTCTTGAATCAGTTTTTTCGTCTAATGTTTCAATTATACTTTCTAAAAAGAAGTTTGCTTTTTCAAGTTTGTCCCAAAATAGAGTATATGTTTGTGAGTATTCCATAGATTTTATGTTTAATTTTTCCATAGTGGAAACTCTTGCAACATTTAATGCAGAGAACATCCAACATCTACCACTTGATTTTTGGTTTGTTATTTCACCTTTTTTTGTAACATCAGAAAACTGAAAATTATGTCTTTTATAGACTTCGTGATTTGTAGATGCTTCGTGTAACCCCACTTTTGCAACACTTGCAGCTACAATCTTGTTTGTTTTACAAGAATTAAATCTTTCTTTAAATGACTTAAGAATTTCATTTGTTAATGCCATTTGTATCACTCTCCTTAAAAAATTTTTTTGTGAGAAACCTCACAATTACATTGTAACATAAAATTATAATAAATAAAAGATAATTATTATCAAAAATGATAAAAAATTATAAATTTTTAAATATATTATATATTGAGATAAAATAATAAGTAACCTAAGAAATGATATTATAACAATAGTATTTTATTATAAATATTATAAATTTTTAATAATTTTTAAAATATAGAAATAGGAAATATTTGACTAAAAATTCTTGAAATATTGATAAAATGGTAATATATTATATTAATCGCTATAACATTAGAATAATTACAGATAATTAAAAAGGAATGTTTCCTGATAATTACAGGTCACATTCCTTAAAGTAATTAATTTATTTGTATTATGAAAATCTAATATTAATCATTTAAGAATTATTTTAAAACTTCTCTTAGTTTTTCAAGAATATATTCATCAATTGGTTTACCATCAATAAATGCATTTTCTCCATCTGGTAACATAATTCTAAAGAAGTTGATAATTAAATTTCCATCAACTATATAGTAATCATCTAAATGTAATGGAGCAATGTAAACTTTCAAGATTTCTTTATTATTGTTTGGAAATTCTTTGTTTAATTCTTCAATAAGATGATTTACATTAAGAACTTTTATAGGTTTTGCCATAAGTTGTGGAAGTTCAAGGTCTTCCATCATCCACATATTATTATTCCAAAATCTTTTTTCTTCTTTAGTAGCTGTAGAAAGTAATTCTCTATTTTGGATAGCAGATAAAACTCTTCTTACTGATTCTTCATTAAAATCTTTAGTCTTTATAGCTTGTAGTGGATATTGTTTAGCTACATCAACAAAAAAGCTTTCAGCAACTTTTTCTTTTTCAGCTAATGCAGTCCATAAATATAACATGGATTCGATAGTTTCTAAGTTTAATTCAATTTGTTTAATCATATAAGCCTCCAATAAATTATTAAAATTTACAATAAATATGTAAAAAATTTCATTTCTATATTTTGCATAAAAAATTTTTATGAACAATATAAAATATAGTATAAATTAATTGTAAACTTTTTTTGTAAAAAAATCAATACTTATGTAATTTACTTGTTGTAAAATTTGAAAAGTTTTGTTATACTTGTACGGTAGATTATAGGAGGGGAGATTATGAATTATAGTACATTAAGAAAAGTTATTATTACAACATTTGCATCTGTTATAGTATCTGCAGGGGTTTATTTCTTTATGGTTCCTTATAATTTGACTATTGGAGGAACAGCAGGGCTATCAATAGCATTAGCAAAATTTATTCCTGGTATACCTGTTGGGGTATTTCAACTTGGAATTAATATTATTTTGTTTATTTTAGCATTTTTACTTGTAGGAGCAGAGTTTGGTGGACTTAGTATATATGCTACAATTGTATTATCTATTTCACTTATTGCTTTTGAAAAAATATTTCCAAATATTCAACCATTAGTTGATACTCCGTTTATGAGTATGATTATAGGAGTTGGTGTTACGGCTTTTGGTATTGCTCTATCATTAAATCAAAATGCCTCAACTGGTGGAACTGATATCGTTGGAAAAATATTGAATAAGTATATTCATGTAGATTTAAGTGTTGGAGTTTTTATAGCTGATTTCTCTGTTGTAGTTATGGGTTATGCTGCTTATGGAATTAATGCTGCAATGTATGCTCTAGTTGGTATTTTATTTAATGCAGTAGTTATAGATAAAGTTCTTACTGGATACAAGACTAGAATTAAAGTTTATATTAACTCAAGAAAATGGGAGGGTATTAATGATTATATCCTTAATGAGATTGTCAGAGGAAGTACATTGTACGAAGTAAAAGGCGGTTTTAATAAGAGTCAAAGAGTTATGATTGAAACTATTCTTACAAGACCTGAGTACATAAAACTTATGAATTTTATTAGAGAATTTGACAATAACGCATTTGTAAATGTTGCAACAGTTAGTGAAGTTTCTGGAGAAGGATTTAGTTACCTTACTGAAGAAAATAAAAAAGTTTTAAAAGAAAAGAATAAAACTAGAAAAATGTAATTGTAAAACTGTTATGAAGATTTGTTTCATAACAGTTTTTTATATGAAATAAACACAGTAAACATCGATTTCTTATTGACTTTTTACATAAAATTTTATATACTATAATTGGGATGATAATTATATGTTTTAAATTAAAATATATTTAATTTGATAGTATGTCTATCAAAATTAATAGTGTTTATTTATTTTTATAATTTTAATAAAGGAGGAGCTATGAGAAGAAAATTTTTATCAAGAGTTTTGTTGATTTTATCTTTATTTATGGTAAATATTCTTGTTTTAGATAATTATGAAGATAAAAATATTGTTGTTGCTGAAGGCTTTAGTGGTTGGAAAGAAGAAGACAATCAAAAGTATTTTTACCAAAATGGTAAAAAATATACTGGAAAATATCAAGATAAATATTTTGTAAATGGAAAATATGCCAACGGAATTTATGAAGGAATTCTATATAAAAATGGTGTAGAGCAAAAAGGAAAGGTTTATGTAAACAACATTTTTTATGATCCTGATGGGAAACCTGCAAATGGATGGTATGATGATGGCACAGCATGGTATTTTTTCCAAGATGGTAAAAAATATACAGGAAAAGCTGTAGATGCAAATGGCGAAATGTATTTCGTAAATGGGAAATATGCTAATGGATATATAGATAAACTTTTCTATAAAGATGGTAAGTTAGCAGATTGGTGGTGTGATGATGGCACAGCGTGGTATTTTTTCCAAGGTGGTAAAAAACATAACGGAATTGGAAAAGATGCTAATGGAATAAGATTATTTGTAAATGGAAAATATGCCAATGGAATATATAATGAAAAATTATATAAAGATGGTGTAGAGTCAAATGGTAAAATTTATGTAAATGGAATATTTTACGGATATGATAAAAAACCAGCAAATGCATGGTATGACGATGGTACAGGTTGGTATTTCTTTAAGGATGGTAAAAAGCTCACTGGAAAAGGAATAGATGCAAATGGTGAAATGTATTTCGTAAAAGGAAAATATGCCAATGGTTATGTAGATAAACTTTTTTATAAAGATGGGAAATTAGCAGATTGGTGGTGCGATGACGGAACAGCATGGTATTTTTTCCAAGGCGGGAAGAAACATAATGGAAAGGGAAAAGATGCTAATGGAATAAGATATTTTGTAAACGGAAAATATGCTAATGCTTATATAGATGAGATTTTTTATAAAGATGGAGAAATTGCGAATTGGTGGTGTGATGATGGAACAGCATGGTATTTTTTCCAAAATGGGAAGAAACATAATGGAAATGGAAAAGATGCTAACGGAATAAGGTATTTTGTAAATGGAAAATATGCCAATGGAATATATGATGATAAATTATATAAAGATGGTGTAGAGTCTGATGGTAAAACTTATGTAAATGGAATATTTTACGGATATGATAAAAAGCCAGCGAATTGGTGGTATGATGATGGAGAAGGATGGTACTTCTTTAAAGATGGTAAAAAATACACAGGAAAAGCAGTAGACGGAAATGGCGAAATGTATTTCGTAAAAGGAAAATATGCAAATTGTTATATAGACGGATTGTTTTATAAAGATGGAGTAATAGCCAACTGGTGGTGTGATGATGGAACAGCATGGTATTTTTTCCAAAATGGAATAAAACATAATGGACTTGGAAAAGATGCAAATGGAACAAGATTATTCGTAGGTGGAAAATATGCCAATGGAAGATATAATGAAAAATTATATAAAGACGGTTTAGAATCTGCGGGGAATACTTATATAAACGGATTGTATTATGCCGAAGATAAATATTTAGCAAATGGTTGGTATGATGATGGAACTGCATGGTATTTCTTTAAAGATGGTAGAAAGCATACAGGAAAAGCTGTTGATGGAAATGGTGAGATGTATTTTATAAATGGTAAGTATGCTAATGATTATGTTGGAGGAATTTACTATAGCGAAGGTAAAATTGCAGATTGGTGGTGCGATGATGGAACTGCATGGTTTTTTTTCAAGAACGGAAAAAAACTTACAGGTTTTGGAGTAGATGCTAATGGAAGAAGATATTTTGTAAAAGGAAAATATGCCAATGGAAGATATAACGGAAAGTTATATAAAGATGGTTTAGAATCTGAAGGCAATACTTATATAAACGGTTTATATTTTGGAGGAGATAAATATCTAGCCAATGGTTGGTATGATGATGGGTATGATTGGTATTTTTTCCGAGATGGAAGAAAACATAATGGATATGCAACAGATGGAAATGGTTCAAGATATTTTGTAAACGGGAAATACGCAAATGGATATTATGGAGGAAAATCCTATATTGATGGAGTTGAAGTAGGCTTGGCGGATTCTGATTGGTACGTTTCAAATGGAATTTGGAGGTCCAAAAATACAGGTAGAAGTTGCCATGTAAATGGAAATTTTATAGTAGTAAGTTTGAGTGATCAAAAGTTATGGCTTGTTAGAAATGGAACTATAATTTCTAAAGTAGGTATTGCAAGTGGTAAGCCTTCTACACCTACTGTAACAGGAATTTTCAGTGTGCTTTCAAAGGAATATTCGAGAATTCTAAAAGGACCTGGATATGCTTCTTGGGTTCAATATTGGATGCCATTCCATGGAAGTTATGGAATTCATGATGCAAATTGGCAACCAGGTTATGCTTTTTCAGATTATTACTACTATAGAAGAGGTGGCTCACATGGTTGTATAAATGTTTATCCTGGTTCAATGGGATATATTTACAATAATTCTTATATTGGAATGAGAGTTATAGTCTATTAGTATTGATTTTAAAAAACAAATATGTTAGAATTATCTTGTTAATACTTACGTTGAACGATAAAAAATAATATGAAAATTTTAGAGAGTAGTTGTTTGGTGCAAAATTACATTTTTGTATTATGGGGAAATCGGGAGTAAATTTTTTAGAGAGATGTTTTTTAACATAATTAGGGTGGAACCACGGTCATATCGTCCCTTGCGATATGGCCTTTTTGTTTATTTAAATTTAGGAGGAATATTATGAAATCAGAAAAGAGTATGGAAAAAGTTGTTTCTTTATGTAAAAATAGGGGAATAATTTATCCAGGGTCAGAAATTTACGGTGGACTTGCAAACACTTGGGATTATGGTCCTTTAGGTGTTGAATTTAAAAATAATGTAAAAAAAGCTTGGTGGAAAAAATTTGTTCAACAATCAAAATATAATGTTGGTCTTGATAGTGCAATTTTGATGAATCCAGAAGTTTGGGTTGCATCAGGCCATGTTGGAAGTTTTAGTGATCCTTTGATTGACTGTAAAGAATGTAAATCTCGTTTTAGAGCTGATAAACTTATCGAAGATTTTTATTTTGAAAATAATCTTGGAGATATAAATGTTGATGGTTGGGAAAACGAAAAAGTTGAAGAGCTAATGAAAGAAAAAAATATTTGCTGTCCAAATTGTAAAAAGCAAAATTTTACAGGAATAAGAAGATTTAATCTTATGTTTAAAACTTTTCAAGGTGTAACTGAGGATAGCAAATCTGAAATATATTTAAGACCAGAAACTGCACAAGGTATTTTTGTTAATTTCAAAAATATTGCTAGAACTTCAAGAAAGAAAGTTCCTTTTGGTATTGCTCAAGTTGGGAAATCTTTTAGAAATGAAATTACTCCTGGTAATTTTACTTTTAGAACTCGTGAATTTGAACAAATGGAATTGGAATTTTTCTGTAAACCTGGAGAAGATTTAGAATGGTATGACTATTGGAAAAACTATTCTTTTAATTGGTTATTGTCTTTAGGAATGAATGAGGAAACTTTAAGGCTTAGAGACCATGAACAAGAAGAATTGAGTTTTTACAGTAAAGCTACTTGTGATATAGAATTTTTATTCCCATTTGGTTGGGGAGAACTTTGGGGGATTGCAGATAGAACAGATTATGACTTATCAAGACATATTGAAGTTTCCGGAGAAGATTTAAGATATATAGACCCTGTTACAAATGAAAAATATATTCCATATTGTATTGAGCCTTCACTTGGAGCAGACAGAGTTGCGTTAGCATTCTTATGTAATGCTTATGATGAAGAAGAGATAGGAGAAGGAGATGTTAGAACTGTTTTAAGACTTCATCCCGCTTTAGCTCCATTTAAGGCTGCAATTTTACCACTTACTAAAAAATTGTCAGATAAGTCTGATGAAATTTATGATGAACTTTCAAAATATTTTATGATAGATACAGATGTTTCAGGAAGTATTGGAAAAAGATACAGAAGACAAGATGAAGTTGGAACTCCTTTCTGTATAACTGTCGATTTTGATACTTTGGAAGATGATTGTGTAACGGTTAGATTTAGAGATACTATGGAACAAGAGAGAATAAAAATCTCAGAACTAAAAGATTTTATTGAAAAGTCTTTAGAATTTTAGGAGGAATTATGGTTAAGAAAAAAGTTGTTTTTGGATCAAGTATGTGTCCTGATTGTATTGTTATGAAAAAGGCACTTGATGAAAGAGGAGTTAAGTATTTGTATTTAGATATTACTGAAAATTTAGCAAATCTTAAAAAATTCTTAAAATTTAGAGAAAATCCTGCATTTAATTTTGCTAAGGAAAATGGCTCAATAGGGATTCCTGCAATGGTAATAAATGATGGAGAAAAAATAATTTTTAGCATAGAAGAATTTGATGAATATAATAAGTAGGAGGCAATTATGTTAGAAAATTTAAAACCTGAAAGAGTTTTTTATTATTTTGAAGAGCTAACTAAGATTCCAAGAGAATCTGGAAATGAAAAGGCAGTTAGCGATTATTTATATAGTGTTGGAAAGTCTTTAGGATTAGAAACTATTCAAGATGAAAGCAATAATATTGTTATAAGAAAACCTGCATATAAAGGTTATGAAGATCACGAACCTGTTGTTATTCAAGGACATATGGATATGGTTGCAGAAAAAGCTGACGGAGTTGAACATAATTTTCTAGTTGATCCTATTCCTGTTATTGTGGATGGAGATTGGGTTAAGACTAAAGGTACAACTTTAGGAGCTGATGATGGAATAGCAGTTGCAATGGGACTTGCCATTTTGGAAGATAAAGAAGCTAAACATCCTGCACTTGAATTACTTGTAACTACTGATGAAGAAAGAACAATGGCAGGTGCAAGAGCTGTAAAAAGAGAGTTGTTAAAGGGAAGAAAACTCTTAAATATTGATGCTGAAGAAGAAGGAGTGCTTTTATCAGGATGTTCAGGTGGACATAATGTTATGGGAACTTTGAAAGTTAAATTTGAAGAAAATGATAAGAAAAATACTTTTGTTTTATCTGTAAATAATATGCTTGGTGGTCACTCAGGAATGGAAATTCATCAACAAAGAGGAAATTCTTTAAAATTTGCTCTTAAGGCTATGGATATGGTAAAAGAAATAGCAGATTACAGATTGGTTAGTATCGAAGGGGGAACAAAACATAATGCAATTCCTAGAGATGCAAAAGTTGTTTTTACAAGTGATGCTGATGAATTTAAAATTGATTTTTCTAAATTAATTAATGAATATCCACTTGATAAAGATATGAGAGTTTCTATAGAAAAAGTTGAAAATGTAAAAGAAGTTTTATGTCATGGATGTCAAGAAAAAATTGAAAATGTAATTAGAAATATTCCTCATGGAGTGTATTCAATGATGGAAGAATATCCATCAATCGTTGAATGTTCAGATAATTTTGCTATGATTAAATTTGATGGAAATTTTGTTAGATTTACACTTTCATTAAGAAGTTCAAATCCTAAGACTTTTGAAGAATATACAAATATTGTAAAGAAAGTTTATGAAGAAAATGGTGTTGAATATACATTAGAAGATTATTATAAACCATGGGAGTTTGCAAAAGTTTCAAAATTAAGAGATACTGCTTTAGAAGTTTATAAAAATTTAACAGGAAAAGAAATGAAAGTTGAAGTTGTTCATGCCGCATTAGAACCAGCAGTTTTTGTTGATACATTCCCTGATATGGAAATGATATCAATAGGACCTACAATGAAAGATGTTCACAGTCCTGTTGAAAGATTAAATATTCCTTCAACTCAAAGAACTTTTGAATTTGTAAAAGAATTATTAGAAAAATTATAAAAAATAAGTATATAATATATAAAAAATCGCGATAACCTTACTCGCGATTTTTTTATGTACTACTCACCGAACACTTTTGTGAAAGGTGAGGAATAATTTTAATTTGAATTATTTTCGTTTAAGACTTCAAGAAGTAAATCTAAATTTAGTCCATGAACCATTGTAGCTTCTTCAAGAGTCTCCATTTGACTTGCAGGACAACCAACACAAGAAAGTCCAAAATTAAATAGGATTTCAACAGCATCCGGATGGATTTGAATAATGTCTCCTATTAGCATATCTTTTGTTATTTTCATAACTGCACCTCCTAGTTATCTTATACCCATATAATACAGGTAATTTAGAAAAAAATCAAGTTATTAATTTTTTTTGTAAAAATTTGTATAGTTAAAAAATTAAAAGTAAATTAGACTAACACCTTATTTTGTGATAAAATAATAAAGTCGTATGGAGGCTTATATGAAATGTTGTGATAGTAAAAAAGTAATAGATAATCTATATAAAAATATTGCTGTAAACGATAGATTAAGAGAAAGTGAAGATAGTAAAGAGATTGAAAAGAAGATTGCTTTAAGTCTAGGTTATACTTTAGAAGATATAGAAAATGGAGCAAATCTTGGCTTGGGTTGTGGTAATCCTATTCAAAATGCAAATTTAAGATGTGGAGAAACAGTCTTAGATTTAGGTTGTGGTAAAGGAATGGATGTTTTTAAGGCTTGTAAAATAGTTGGGAAAGAAGGCTTTGTTATCGGAGTTGATAGACTTCCTGAAATGATTGAAAGAGCAAATTACATAAGAGAAAAAAAGAAGTTTTTAAATACTAAATTTATGGTTTCAGATATAGATAATCTTAAAGTTGAGAGCAATACTGTTGATTGTGTAATTTCAAATTGTGTTATAAATTTATGTGAAGATAAGGAGAAAGTTTATTCTGAAATTTTTCGAGTTTTAAAATCAGGGGGAAGAATTTCAATTTCAGATATTGTTCAATTTAATGAATTGCCATCATGGGTCAAAGATGAACCGATTTTTCATGCAACTTGAGTCGCTGGCTCAATAACTTCGGAGAAGTTAAAGAATATTTTAAAAATGGTAGGTTTCGAACTTTATACTATAATTGAAGAGGAATTAACTGAAGAATATCTTGCAAAATGGGGACATAAAATAGATTTAAAGAAATATATAAGACGTGGTAAAATTTTAGCTTTTAAGCCAAAAAATTAGGAGAGAAAAATGGAAAAATTATATTCATCAATTTTTATGATTATTTTAACTTTTGTAATTATATATTTTATTTCAAAGAAATACGATTTGGATAGAAATCAAAAGTTAATATTTTGGTTGTTTGTACTTTTTTGGAGTGGAATAACAGTTGTAAGAGCTTATAGAAAGCTCTATGCTATAAGTCCTATGAAAGAGGGGGGGCTTGGTTTTTCGATTGTTTTGGCTGCACAGATAACTTCTGCATACGGACTAATAAGTTGCTTTATCAGACTGCCAATTTTTATATTGAGTGATATTTTTAATAGAAAAAAAATATTTATTCAAATTGCACTTTTTATTTTAACATTAGCATCTTTAATGGTCGTTTTAAAACCAAGCTATAATACTCTTTATTTTTCATCAATAGCTATGGGAATATGTGCATCTATGCTTGCAGTTTTCAATGTGTTGTTTTCAGAGACTTTTTCTAAGGAAAAAGCTGCAATTTCAGCGTCGATTCTATCAATAGCACCGCTTTTAGCAGAATTTATAGCAGCTCCAATACAGTATTTGTCAACTTATGGTACATACAAGAATTTTAAATTGCTTTGGACACTTTCTGCTACAATTTCAATTGTAGCTTTGATATTAAGTTTTTTTGTTAAAGATGTTTCTTATTCTGCAAAGAGATTTAGCTTTGAAAAAGTTAAAAAAGTTTTTGAATTTAAAGGCTATTTATATATCTGTTTAATTGCAATTTTAGTTTCATTTATAAAGTTTTCAACGTCAGGAGCAAATATGATTGCTTATGCAAAAGTTAATTTAAATATGCCACCTATATGTTTGGCTTATATTGACGTACTATTTGCTTTTCCACAACTTATTGCAAGTGTATTAGCAGGAACTTATTTTGCAAAGAAGATAGGAATTGAAAAAACTTTAATCTTAGGTTTAGTTTCAAATCTAATATTTTATATAATTATTTTATTAACTAATTCATATATCCCTGCATTTTTTGGATATATTTTTAATGGTTTTGGCTATGGAATTGCGTATACTTGCTTGATTTCAATGGCTATGCAATACTTTGAAAAAGAAGATAGAAATGTAAGTATGGGAATTTTTCAATTGTTCTTTGCTATGGGAGTCTATTTTGGAGATAGAGTTTATCTATGGATTTCAAAGTTAATACCAGAGGGAATTTTAGGATTTGAACAGAACAAATCAATTTACCTTATAGTTGTTGTCATTACTTTATTAAGTATAATAATGGCACAATTTAAAATAAAAGAGAAAAATTAAAAAAGTATTGTACTTTATTTATAATAGTATGAGAAATTTAAATTTAGTACGATAAATATAAATACATTGTTTTTTGCTATAATTAATGATTTTTTTCTTTATTTATGATATAATTGTTGTGATTATTTGTGTAATCAAGAATAAATTTAGAAAATAAAACAGGAGAAAAAATGGGTAATTATTTTGGAACAGATGGTGTAAGAGGAGTATATGGAGAAAATTTAACTGACGAACTTGCATATAAACTCGGAAAATCTGTTGGATATATTTTAAAAGATAAAGAAGAAAAGTTATTTATAATAGGTAGAGATACTAGAGAAAGTGGAAAAAATCTTGAGAGTAGTTTAGCTAAAGGCTTATTAGAAATGGGCTTTAATGTAGTTACTATTGGAATAGCGCCAACACCAACAGTTGCTTATTTAATTAAATATTTTAAAGCAGTTGGAGGAGCTGTTATTTCTGCTTCACATAATCCTTTTAAATATAATGGAATTAAGATTTTTAATGAAGATGGCTTCAAACTTTCTGATGAAATAGAATTTAAAGTTGAAAATATTTTAGATGATGAAAATTTTGACTTTGGAGAAGTTCAAGAAGGAATTTTCACTGAAGAAAAAGAGGCGGTTTCTATTTATGCGGATTATTTAAAATCAAGAGTAGATGCAGATTTTTCAAATTTAAAAATAGCAGTAGACTTTGGAAATGGGGCAAGTTATAAAATTGCGAGAAAATTATTTGAAGAGTTAGGAATGGAAGTTATTTCTTTAAATACTGCTCCTGATGGAAAGAATATTAACTTAAATTGTGGTAGTACAAATATGGAAGTAATAAGAAAAGCCGTTTTGGAAAATGATGTTGATATGGGATTTTCTTTTGATGGAGATGCTGATAGATGTTTAGCTGTTGATGAAAAAGGAAATATTATGGATGGAGATCATATTTTAGCAGCAATGGCTAAGTCATATAAAGAAAAAGATGAACTTACAAATAATGCTGTTGTTGGAACAGTTATGAGTAATATTGGACTAAAAAAATATTTAGACTCAATAGATGTAAATTTTGTTGCAGCAAAAGTTGGAGATAGGTTCGTTCTTGAACAAATGCTTGAACATGATTACATTCTTGGAGCTGAGCAATCTGGACATATGATTTTCTTAAATGATAGTACAACGGGAGATGGGACTTTTACAGCTTTAAAGATTTGTGAACTAGTTGCAAGTAGTATAAATAAATTGTCTTATTTTAATGAGCTTATGGTTTCATATCCACAAGTTTTAGTAAATGCAAAAGTTAAGCTTGAAAATAGAAATGCTTATGCACAAGATAAGGAAATAGTTGCTGAGATAAAACAAATTGAAGAAAAATTTTCAGGTAATGGAAGAGTTTTAATAAGACCTTCTGGAACTGAACCTTTAGTTAGAGTTATGATTGAAGGAGAAAATCAAGAAGAATTGGAAGTTGAAGCTAAAAAACTTGCCAAATTTATTGAAGAGAGGTTAGGATAGTATGAAAGATAGATTGATAGTTGCTGACAGTTGTTGTGATTTAACAGAGGAGATGAAAAGCAAACTAGATATCGAATTAGTTCCTTTGACATTACAACTGGATGATGTTGATTATTTAGATGATGAAAATTTAGATGTAGATAAATATATACAAGCTATGAGAAATGCAAGTTCTATAAAAACAGCTGCACCATCTCCTAAACTTTTTATGGATAAATTTGAAGAGGCAAAAGAAGTTTTTTGTGTAACTTTATCTGGAAAATTAAGTGCAACATATTCTAATGCATGTTTAGCAAAGACAATGGTACTTGAAAAGGGAGAAAGATTGATTCATGTTTTTGATACTAAGTCTGCTGCCTCTGGAGAAACTTTAGTTGCCTTGAAAATTCAAGAATGTATAGATAAAAAAATGACGTTCCAAGAAATTGTTGATAATGTAACAAAATACATTTCAGAAATGAATATATTTTTTGTTTTGGAAAGTCTTGATAATTTAATAAAAAATGGAAGAATTTCTAAATTAAAAGCTATGATTGCTTCTGCTTTTTCTATAAAGCCTGTTATGCAAGGTATTAATGGTGAAATAGATATTTATAAGAAAGTTAGAGGCTTAAAAAAAGCATATAGTGAATTAATTGATGCAATAGCTGAAAATAGTTCAAATATTGAAGAAAAAATATTGGTAATAACTCATTGTAATTGTTTGGAAAGAGCAAAAGAAATAAAGAATAAAATAGTTGAAAGATACAATTTTAAGGATATTTTGATTGTTTCTGCAAGAGGATTATCTTCTACTTACGAAAATGAGGGTGGAATAATTATCAGTTATTAGTGAGGTAATTTTGAATAAAAGAGTTATTTTAGGAATGAGTGGCGGGGTCGACAGTTGTGTTGCCTGCCATTTGTTATTGGAAGAAGGTTATGAAGTAATTGGAGTTACTATGAATTTAGTACCTAAAGGACATCTTTATGATGAAGAAAAAGGCTGTTGTTCTTTATCCTCTGTTATGGATGCAAAAATTGTTGCTGAAGCTATGGGAGTAAAGCATTATACAATGAGCTTTAGGGAAGAATTTGATAGAAAAGTAATTGAAAATTTTGTAAGAGAGTACTCTCTTGGTTACACTCCGAATCCTTGTGTTGCTTGTAATAAATACATTAAATTTAATAGCTTTGTGGAAAAAATAAAGCCTCTAAAGGCTGATTTTATTTCTACTGGACATTATGCAAAAGTTGAATTTGATAAAAATTATAATAGATACTTATTAAAAAGAGCTAAAGACTCTAAAAAAGATCAAACTTATTTTTTATACAATACAAGTCAAGAAGTTTTATCAAAGACTTTATTTCCACTTGCAGATTTAGAAAAGGAAGAAGTAAGACAAATTGCTAAAGATGAAAATATTTTGACTTATTCAAAAAAAGATAGTGAAGAAATTTGTTTTGTTCAAAATAGAGATCATGGTCTTTTTATTAAACAAAGGAATCCCGAATTGATAAAAGAAGGATACTTTATTGATGAAAAGGGAAATAAACTTGGAAAACATAAAGGTATAGTTTACTATACTGTTGGTCAAAGAAAAGGTCTTGGAATTGCACTGGGTAAAAGAGTATTTGTATCTAAGATAAATGCAATAGATAATACAGTAACATTATCGGATGAAGATGCACTTTATAAAGATAAAATAAAAATAAGGGAAGAAAATTTTATACCTTTTGATACTTTAGAAAAGCCTTTGGAAGTTAGTGTAAAAGTAAGACATGGTCAAAATGAAACTAAAGGATTATTATTCTATAAAAATAATGAGTTATTTGTAGAATTTGAAAAACAAGTAAGAGCCCCGAACAAAGGACAATCAGCTGTGTTTTATTTGGATGATATTGTAATAGGTGGCGGAATAATCGATGAAGTATACTAAAAAAGAGTTGCGATTGCAACTCTTTTTTTTTATGGATTGTTATTTTCATTTGTGTTAGTATTAGTATCGTTAGTATTAGTATCGTTAGTATTACTATTACTATCGTTATTATTATTATTGTTGTTATTATTACTGTTGTTATTATTATTATTATTGTTATTGTTATTTGTATTTGGATCATCTACTATATCAGATACATCTGATGGAGGTGGATTAATAAAGTCATCTCTAGAATAATCAGTTTTACCTGGTTTATAAGCACTAGCTTTAATATAATATTTTCTCTCTTCAACATATTGCTTTGGAGTAGATTCAGTAGCTAATTTTCCATTTCTTTTATCAATCTTATAATAAACAAAATATGATTGTTCAAATTTTGTAGGTTCAGTACCTTTTACAAAATATTCATAAACAGCTTTTCCTGATCCTTCTGTAGCTAACAATCCTGATCTGACTGAAATGTATTTCTTAATTACATTTTCAGGAGGTGGGTCAAATTTCTTTGCCTTTTTACCTTCTAAGACTATCTTATTAACTTTTCCCCAAAGGGTTGCTGCCATAGAATTATTATTATTTAGTTCTATATTTTGATTATCAAATCCAATCCATGTTCCAATAGTATAATAAGGTGAAAAACCAACGAACCAAGAGTCTCTAAGGTCACTTGTAGTACCTGTTTTACCAGCAACTTCTATTGTTGGATGTTTAGCACCAGGTGCCATAGCATCAGGGACTCCTTTAAGTATATCTCTCATAATAAAAGCATTAGCATTTGACGTAACTTCTCTTTGCTTTTGATCTGGTTCTAAAATCACTTTACCTGTAGAGTCGACTACTTTTGTAAATGAAATAGGTTCAAGGTATTTTCCATCATTTGCTATTGAGGCATAAGCAGCGGTCATTTTTAAGTTAGTCATACCTCTTGTCATACCACCTAAAGCCATACTTGATAAGTTTTCGTCATTATATTCAATATTTTCTGACCTTGAAACATAAGTATCATCTAATTCATTTTCTTCATTTATTAAACCAAATCTTTTCAAATATTCTTTTGATTTTTCAATTCCAATTTTCTCTAGCGTTTTAACTGCATTTACGTTTATAGACTGAACAATACTTTCTCTAAGCGTTTGAAGACCTCTATAACCATTATACCAGTTTTTTGGCCACAATTCGTGCTTATCATTATAGTGTGGAGCATCTTCAATTCCAGTAGCAGCAGTATATCCATTATCAAGTGCAGGTGTATATACTCCGATAGGTTTCATAGTAGAACCTGGTTGTCTCGGAACTCTATAAGCTCTATTTAGAGGATTACCTTTTGTTTCTCTACCTCCAATTATTGCAATTAATTCGCCTTTAGTATGGTCTATTACTACAGAAGAGGATTGTGGTTGAACTGTTCCATCTTCATCTATTTGGAAGTATTTTGAGTTTAAAGTTAAATCTCCATTATCATTTACATTATAAAAATCTTTATAAGTTTCAAAGAAACTTGCAGAAATTTTAAAAGTTTTTTCATTTTCAATAGTTAAATTTTCCTCAGGAACTTGAAAACTTCCTATTCCATGGGTTACAAGATTGTTTTGGTTATTAATAGTATAGAAACTTGATACCGCTAAAACATTTTGGTACATGGAAATTCTATTACTCTTAATTTCCAAAGATTTATCTTCGTTTATGGTAAATTCTCCTTTTGGAATTATAATATTATTATTTCCATCGATAATATTAGATTTTTTATATAATATTATCTTTCCATTAGAATCAGTTATATTATTCGATCTATCTCTTTTAAATGAAGCAAATGCAGGTCCACCACTTTTTGGGGCCTTCATAACATTTGCAAAATCACTATAAAGATTTTCTAAATTTTTCTGAATAGTTTGATCCATTGTAGAATGAATAGTCAAACCACCATTGTATATTTTATTCCAGGCTTCTTCTTTTGTATAATTATACTTTTTCATTAACTTTTCAGCAACTTGGTATTTAACGTATTCTGTGAAGTAAGTTGAAACCTCTCTCTCAAATCCCTTATTAGGCTTGATAGCAGCAAATACATCTTCTTTAAGAGCTTCTTCATATTCTTCTTTAGTTATTTTCTTAAGCTGATACATTTTTTTCAAAACATATTTTTGTCTATCTAGTACTTTAGGATTATATACTGCTTTATAAACTTGACCATTGATGTTTAAATCTTTTATAACAGAAGATTCATCATTTACATTTTCTGGCTTAATAGTCTTATATAGAGAATAGTTTGATGGACTTTGAACAATAGCTGCAAGAAGTGCAGATTCTGCAATAGTCAAATCTTTTACATCTTTTGAAAAATACCCTTGACTTGCTGATTGCACACCATAGGAATGCTGTCCTAAGAAAACTCTATTTAAATAGGCTTCAAGAACACCTTCTCTTTTTAAACTATCTGTAATTTTAATTGCAAGATATGCTTCTTTTAATTTTCTTTCTATTTTCTTTTCGTTAGAAAGGTATAAGTTTCTAGCTAATTGCTGAGCAATTGTTGAACCACCTCTAAGTCTACCTTTAGCAGTATCGAAAAGACTCTTTGCAATACCAATAGGGTCAACACCTTTATGTGTATAAAATCTTTCGTCTTCAATAGAAATAAAAGCATTTACCAAATGTTCAGGAACATCGCTTAGTTTTACAATTGTTCTATTTTCTAAGTTTTCTATTTTTTCAACTACATTTTCATCTCTATCTAAAATTTTAGAAGATTGAATCATTAGTTCATTTATATTAGACGTATCAACAACTGGAGCATCTTTCATAATATCTACGAATGTTGTTGCAAAAATTCCTGTAATTCCTGCTCCAAGCATAAGAATAGTCAATATAGTTATGGTTAAAATTTTGAAAATTGATTTTCCAGAACTTTGCTTCTTATTTTTAGGTTTTGATTGTATACTTCTTATTTTTTTCTCTGACATAAAAAACCTCCTCAAAGAACAATCATTTTGATTTTTATATAATTACTTTTATCTTATTTTTAAAATAATATAAATTATTATACCATAAAATTAAAATAATATAAAATTTTTTGAAAAATCTTGATTTTTTGTTATTTTTATGATATACTACTTGTTGTGTTACCGCACGGATTAGGTTTTTAAAGCATAGCACCTAATTTCGGCGAGACTTAAGAATGAGGAGGTGCACTATGTACGCAATAATTGAAACTGGTGGTAAACAATACCAAGTTGAAGAAGGACAAAGCATTTTTGTTGAAAAATTAAATGTTGAAGAAGGTTCTAAAGTATCTTTTGATAAAGTTCTTTTAGTTTCTAAAGATGGAGATATTAAAGTTGGTTCTCCATTGGTTGAAGGAGCTAAGGTTGAAGGAACTGTTGAAAGACATGGAAGAGGAAAGAAAGTTATAATTTTCAAGTTCAAAGCTAAGAAAAATTATAGAAAGAAAAAAGGACATCGTCAACCATTTACAAAAGTTAAAATTGAAAGTATTGCATTTTAATGACTGATATTTATATTTTTAAGAAAAAAGATTTATATTACGGATTTGAAATGGATGGACATGCTGATTTTAGTAAAGAGAATGATATTCTCTGTGCATCATTATCTATTTTATCTATGAATACACCAAATTCTATTGAAAAAATCTGTTCCATAGACCCTAAGTATATGGATATTGATGTAGGAGATGGTTATTTAAAGATGATGATAGATATTGAAAATTTAGATGAAGCTAAGGTTAGAGATATTCAGACGATAATAAAAACTTTTGAAGTTGGCATTATATCATTGAAAGAAGAATATAATAAATATATTGAGATTTATTATAAGGAGGTGTAGAGTATGTTAAAAATTAATTTACAACTTTTTTCCAGTAAAAAAGGTTTAGGTAGTACTAAGAACGGTCGTGATAGTAGAGCTAAAAGATTAGGTACTAAAAGAGGGGATGGACAATTCGTTCTTGCAGGAAATATTTTAGTTAGACAACGTGGAACAAAAATACACCCAGGAGTAAATGTTGGTAAGGGTGGAGATGATACACTTTTTGCTAAAGTTTCTGGTGTTGTAAGATTTGAAAGAAAAGGTAGAGATAAAAAACAAGTTTCTATTTATCCAGTATAATAATGAGCTCCTTTGTAGGAGCTTATTTTTTTAAATAACAAAATATGTTAAAATATATTAAGAAAGTGGAGGTGAATTTATGGAAAGACCTTTAGTTTGTGTAGTTGGACGACCAAATGTTGGGAAATCAACACTTTTTAATAAACTTATAAATAAAAGAATTGCTATTACTGAAGATACTCCCGGTGTTACGAGAGATAGATTATATCAAGATGCTGAATGGCAAAATAAACATTTTATTCTTTGCGATACAGGAGGACTTGAGCCTAATAGTGATGATATTATTTTACAAAAAATTAAAGCTCAAGCTGATGTTGCAATGGAAAATGCTGATGTAATTTTATTTGTAGTGGATGGGAAAAGTGGCTTAATGGATGAAGATAGAGAAATTTCAAACTATTTGAGAAGAACTAAAAAGCCAGTTGTTCTAGCTGTAAATAAAGTTGATACTCATAAAATGCCTGCAGAAGTTTATGAGTTTTATGAGCTTGGTTTTGAAAATTTGAATATTATATCTGCGACTCAAGGTTTTGGACTTGGAGATTTGCTTGATGAAATTATAAAAGAATTTCCTGAAAATAAATATACAGGGGAAGAAGATGAAGTAACAAAAATTGCATTAATTGGGAAACCTAATGTAGGTAAGAGCTCTTTAATGAATAGAATTCTTGGGGAAGAAAGAATGATTGTTTCTGATATTGCCGGAACTACAAGAGATTCTATAGATTCTAGAGTTGAAATTGATGGAAAAACTTACATTTTCACTGATACTGCTGGGCTAAGAAGAAAAAAGAATATAACTGAAAACTTGGAAAGATATAGTGTAGTAAGAACTTTAAATGCAGTTGAAAGATCAGATATTGCAATTCTTTTGATTGATGCTACAGAAGGTGTTACGGAACAGGATACAAAAGTTATTGGTTTTGCTAAAGAACAAAATAAATCTTTAATCATCGCAGTTAATAAATGGGATTTAATCGTTAAAGATAATAAAACTTATAAAGCTTTTGAAGATGATATAAGAACTAAATTAAGCTTTGTTCCGTATGCACAACTTGTTTTTATTTCAGTTAAAACAGGGCAAAGAATTGATAAATTATTTGACGCTATAAGAATTGCAGATGAAAATTATAGTACAAGAATTTCAACTGGGATTTTAAATGATATTATAAATGATGCAGTTGTTCATAATTCACCACCTACTGATAAAGGACAAAGACTAAAAATATTTTATGCAAGTCAAGTTTCGGTTAGACCACCGAAGTTTGTAATATTTGTTAATAAAGTGGAGTTGATGCATTTTTCATATTTGAGATATTTAGAAAATCAAATTAGAAAGAATTTTTCATTTACTTCTTCTCCTATAGTTTTTGAACTTAGAGCAAGGGGAGAAGAAAATGTTTAATTTTATATTTTGTATAATTATTGCTTATTTTTTAGGTAATATATCTGGTGGAATGATTTTTGGAAAGTTGTTATTTAATAAAGATATTAGAGATTATGGAAGTAAAAATGCGGGAACGACGAATGCATTAAGAGTCTTTGGAATTAAGGCAGGAGCTCTAACATTTATTGTTGACCTTTTAAAATCAATTTTAGCTTGTTTTATAGGAATGAAGCTATTAGGATTAAATGGTGTTCTATTAGCTGGAATTTTTGTGGTTATAGGGCATAATTGGCCTGTGTTTTTGAATTTTAAAGGTGGAAAGGGTATTGCATCCTCTTTTGGATTTATTATATTTTTAGACTATAAAATTGCAATTGTAGCAATTATACTATTTATTACAATAGTTGTATTGACGAAATATATATCATTGGGGTCAATACTTACAACAACTTTAGTATTGCCAATATCATATATATTTTTTAAATATAGAAATATTTATGTTTTATTAACATTTTTTCTTTTAGCAAGTTTAAGTATATATAGACATAAAAGTAATATTGTAAGACTTATTAATGGTAATGAAAATAAAATAAATTTTAAAAAATAATATTATAGAAGGCAGAGATTAAAAAAATTTCTGCTTTTTTTATTGTGAAACAACAAGAATCTCTTAATAAAATATCCTATTATTGCTGATTTTACTATATTTTACAAATAAAAAATTTTTTTATTAAAGTGTTGACAACTATTACTTTTTATGATATACTTTAATTACGATATATCATAAAACGTAATAGAAAGGAGAAATAATGGGAAGACAAACTAATAGTGGAGCTTTAACAGAATCTGTTTTTTATATTTTACTTCGTCTTCATAACCCAGCTCATGGATATGCTTTAATGAAAGATATTGCAGAGATGACTGATAATAGAGTAAATCTTGGAGCAGGAACACTTTATGGGGCATTAGACACACTACAAAAAAAGAACTGGATTAGACAGTTGGATAATGAACCTCAAGATAGAAAAATAGAATATATTATAACAGATACAGGAAAAAAATATTTTGAGTTAGAACTTATTCGTTTAGAAGAATTATTGAAAAATGCGAGAACAGTAAAGGAGAAAAACAATGAAAACAACAGTTAAAAAGACTTTTTTGGATATTTGTAAAGAAGAAGAATGGTTAAATGAACAAGGTGAAAGTGGACTTATGTTAATAGGATATAGCAATGGAAATTATGAGTTTGAAGATGTTTCACCAGCTAAGTATCAATATAAAATTGATATTCCAAACTATCATGGAGACAAGAAAAAAGAGTATCTTAATTTTTTAGAACAAAGTGGAATTACTATAGTTGCAGAATATGCTGGAAGAGTATATATGCGAAAAAATAAAGCGCATGGACCATTGGAATTATATACAGAAAGTAAAGATATTAATAAGCAAATTAGAAAAAGATATTCAATGTTTATTTCTATTGGAGTTTCACAGTTTGCTATTGGAATTATGTTACTAATTTCAATGTTAAAATATATTAAAGAAAAAAATGCACCATTTTGGATAACTGCAATTTTCGGAACAATTTTTGTTATTTGTGGTACTGTATTTTTTATCATGGGAATTCTTAAGCAAAGAAAAAATACCATTAAAAAAGAAAAATTTGATATTTTCGAAGAATAATAGCTGGTGATTTTAGATTATAATAAAAAATTGTATTGACTTATTCAGCTCAAAATAGTAAAATATCTATGTATGTAAAATATGCTTTTTTAAAAATTAGGAGGAAATTAATGAAAATTTTAGTTATTAACTGTGGAAGTTCATCTTTAAAATATCAATTATTTGATATGACTGATGAAAGTGTATTATGTAAAGGATTAGTTGAAAGAATCGGAATAGAAGGTTCAAAATTAACTCACAAAGTTGGAAATGAAAAATTAGTTGTTGAAGAAGCAATGAAAGACCATACAGCAGCTATTAAACATGTATTTGATGCTTTAGTTCATGAAAAATATGGAGTTGTTAAGAGCTTAGATGAAGTTAATGCAATTGGACATAGAGTACTTCATGGTGGAGATAAATTAACAGCATCATGTATAATTGATGAAAATGTAAAAGCAAAAGTTAGAGAATTTATTAAATTTGGACCACTACATAACCCAGCAAATTTAATGGGTATTGAAGCTTGTGAAAGCTTAGTTCCTGGAAAACAAAATGTTGCAGTATTCGATACAGCATTCCATCAAACAATGCCAGCAAGAACATTTATGTATGCGATTCCTTATGAATACTATGAAGATTATAGACTTAGAAAATTTGGTTTCCATGGAACAAGCCATAGATATGTAACTTTAAGAACTGCTGAATTGTTAAATACAGATAAGAAAAACTTAAATATTATTACTGTTCACTTAGGAAATGGATCATCAATCGCTGCAATTAAAAACGGAGAATGTTATGATACAACAATGGGATTAACTCCGTTAGAAGGACTTGTAATGGGAACAAGAAGTGGAGATTTAGATCCTACAGTTATGACATTCTTAATGAATGAAAAAGGATATTCAGCTGATGAAATGAATCAAATTTTAAATAAAAAATCCGGAGTTCTTGGAGTTTCAGGATTAAGCTCAGACTTTAGAGATTTAGAAGAAGCAGCTGAAAAAGGAAATGAAAGAGCACAACTTGCTTTAGATATGTTTATCACAAGAGTAAGAAGATATGTTGGTGGATTTATGGCTGAATTAGGTCACGTAGATGCTATTTCATTTGCCGGTGGTATTGGAGAAAATTCAGCTTCAATGCGTAAATTAATATTAGAAAATATGGAAGAATATGGAATTATTATTGATGATGCTAAAAATGATACAAGAGAAGAAGCTGTTATTTCAGCTGATAATTCAAGAGTAAAAGTCCTAGTAGTTCCTACAAATGAAGAATTAATGATTGCAAGAGATACTATGAATTTAGTAAAATAATGTTGACAAATTAAATTTTTTGTAGTATAATACTTCTGTTATCCGTTTAAAACGGAGGTATATGTTATAAGAATTCAGAGGAGGTGTTATAATGGCAGTACCTAAGAGAAAAACTTCAAAAGCAAGAAGAGATAAGAGAAGAGCATCTTCATATAGACTACCTAAAGTGGCTCTAGTTAGAGATCCTGAAACTAATGAATTGGTTGTACCTCACAGAGTTAATCCTGACACAGGAATGTATAAAGGAAGAAAAGTATTAGATGTTGAATAAAAAGTAGTTTAAAGGGATTTAGATTTCTAAATCCCTTTAATTATGTATTAAGATATAATAAGATAGAGGGTAATTTTGAAAAAGACAAAAAGTAGAAGACTTATTTTTATAGTAGCAATTTTTGTATTAATTATTTCCTATGTAGTATTTTCATTATATACTAAAAATAAAAATAAAAAGTCGGAAATAGAAAAAGATTTACCTTATAATTTTGAAAATTTATCTTTGCCTGAAGTTACAGATTTTTCAGATATTTTAACAAATTATGCAAAAACTTTGGAAAAAACTCCTATTTATGAAAATGCAAATCTTTCTATTCAAAAAGGTAAAATTGATAAGGAAAAGTATCTTGAAGTTTATGGCTATAAAGATGGAGTAAGTAAAATAAAATATAATGATAATTTTTATTTTGTTAAGAGTAAAAATATTGAAGATGTATCCAAAGATAAAAATTTTAAAGTTATAAAGGGAATACTTTTAGTAAATACTGAATATGGATTGCCAAGTGATTTTAATCCACAAATGGATAAATTTGTTGAAAAGCAATTTGAATTAATGAAAGTAGATGCAAATAGAGAAAAAATAACTCTTAATTTATCTAAAGATTATGTAAGTTATGAAGAGCAAAAAGAAATTCATAAAAATGCACCAAAACCTGATGGAGCTGTTATTTATGCAATGTATGCTGCACCAGGGCATAATGAATCACAAATAGGACAAAGTTTAGATATAATTGGTAAAGATGAAGAAAAAAATTTAACAGAAGCATTTAAAGAAACTGAAGAATTTCACTGGCTTATAAAAAATGCTCATAAATATGGATTTATTCTTCGCTATCCTGAAAACAAGGAAGATATAACAAATTTTAAGTTTGCACCATGGCATTTTCGTTATGTTGGTGTAGAAAACGCAAATAAAATGTTAAAAAATAATATCACATTAGAAGAATTTTTTAGACTTGATTAAAATTCAATTAAGAAAATTATCAATTAAATATCAGAATTAAAAAATAGACAATTTAAAATATTGTCTATTTTTTTATTGTGAAACAACAAGGTTCCCGCGAACCTACCCGATGCGAAGCATCGTGGAAGTGTGGGGGTCTTATGTTAATTTGATTTTATCGAGCAAAAAACAAAAAATATATTGCATAAACAATAATTAAAGCCATAACTATTGAGCCGATTCTGGAATACCATTTATATTTTTCATAAGTTCCATTATTTTTCATAGTCGGTATAACATACTTCTTATAAATATATATATTTTGTACTATAAGAATAATAAGTAATATCCTAAAATGTAATTCTCTTGATATCATAATAGCACCTCCTATTTTTTATGCGATGTACTCCTTACAATAAGTATATTTGAAACTTTTATAACTGTCAAGCTTTTATGTGAAAAAGTTTGTTAATAGTTATGATATCTTATATCGATAGGAACGACAACTTTACACGATGTTTTGTATAGAGAGTGCCCAAGAACCTTGTTGCTTCGCAATAAAAATCAATTCATTAAAGGTTGTAAAAAAACAGTAAATCATCAAATTGTTTTACTATTTTTTTGTTTAAAATTTTGACTTTACTACATAGTTAGCCATAAACAAAGACTGAAATTCGTTGACTTTTTCATATTAATAATTTATAATTTATATAACGTTATATTTTTTGGAGAACATAGTTATGGTTGATAAAAAAGTAAGGATTAAGTTCTTATTTTTAGTGTTTTTTTTAGTTTTGGCTTTTATTTTTTCTTTTAGTATTGGTCGATATCCAATTAAATTTTTCGATGTAATAAAAGTGATAACAGATAGATTTTTTTATGGAATAGTTGATAATTCACCTGCAAGTACGGTGATTTGGAATATAAGGATTCCTCGTGTTTTATGTGCAATTTTAGTAGGAGCAGGAATTTCTACAAGTGGAGCATTATATCAAGGACTTTTAAAAAATCCTATGGTTAGTCCTGACATTTTAGGAACAACTCAAGCTGCTGCATTTGGTAGTGCATTTGGAATACTTATGTATTTTAATTTTTTTGAAATAACACTATTATCTTTTAGTTTAGGTATTATTTCAGTTTTTGTTACTTACACTTTAAGTAAAATTTTTAGAAGCGATAGAATTTTAGGGCTTATTTTAACTGGAATGATGATAGGAAGTTTATTTTCATCTTTAATTTCCTTTGTAAAACTTGTTGCTGATACAGAAAACCAATTGCCAAGCATAACATATTGGCTTATGGGTTCTTTGGCTTCTGTAAAAATGATAGACTTTAAATTTATCTTTTTCCCAATTGTAACAGGACTTATTGTATCTAATCTTTATAAAGTAGAAATAAATATTTTTACAATGGGTGAAGAAGAGGCTAAAACACTTGGACTTAATACTGAAAAAATAAGATTTATTATAATATTTTTTGCAACATTAATGACTGCTTCAAGTGTTGCGGTTACAGGTATAATAGGTTGGATTGGACTTGTAATACCACATTTTTCAAGACTTATTTTTGGGGATGATTATAGATTTGTAATTCCTGAATCTGGACTTTTAGGAGCTAGTTTTTTACTTGTCGTAGATATTTTATGTAGAAATATTACTACTTCTGAAATTCCAATAGGGATAGTTACTTCTTTTATCGGTGCTCCAATATTCTTGTATTTGATTTATAAAAAAGGTAGAGATTATGATAGAGGTTAAAAATTTAAATGTTTTTTATGGGAATAATGAAATACTAAAAGATATTGTGTTTTCATTAAATAAAGGAGAAATAATCTGCATTTTAGGAGAAAATGGAGCCGGAAAATCAACTTTATTAAAAGCACTTTTAAAACTTATTCCTATAAAAAATGGAAATGTAATTATTGATGATTTTGATTTAAAAGAATTAGATAGTAAAAAACTTTCAAGATTTATTTCATATATTCCACAAATTCATTTTCCAGCTTTTGACTATAAAGTTATTGATGTTATCTTAATGGGAAATTATTCTAAAAAAGATGGATTTTTCTATAAAACAACTAGGGAAGATTATGAAAAATCTGTTGAAATTTTAAAAACTTTAGGAATTTCTTATTTAAAAGATAAAAATTATAGACAAATTAGTGGTGGGGAAAGACAGCTTGTGTTAATTGCTAGAGCATTGTTACAAGCTAATAACTACATTTTTATGGATGAGCCGGTTGCAAACTTAGATTATGGCAATCAACTTAAGATAATGGAGATTTGTAATTCATTAAAGGAAAAAAATATAGGTTTTTTAATTACTACTCATAATCCAAATCATGCATTAACTTATGCAGATAAAATTTTGATTGTTAAAAAAAATAAGGAAAGTCATTTTGGAGATATTTCAATTTTAAATAAAGAAATTTTAGAAAAACTATATAATGTTCCTATAAATTTAATTGAAACTGAAAATGGAAAATTCTGTATTCCTAATTATAAGGAGGTTAGACAAGATTATGTTTTGGAATGAAGATAGAATAAAATGGTATTTAGTTGCTTCTGAATACACAAAATACCACGACAATATGACTTCAGAAATAAAGAAAATCATTCCAAAAGGAGAAAGTCTCGTTGATTTTGGTTGTGGATTAGGAATTTTACCGATGAAATTATCTAATCATTTCAGTGATATAGTTGGAGTTGATTATGATGAGCATGTTTTAAAACTTTTGGAACAAAGCATAGCTAAAAATAAAATTAAAAATTTTAAAACAATTTGCTCTGACTGCTATAATGGGGAACTTATAGAAAAAATAGGGAAGAGGGACAATATTTTATTCTCTCATTTTGGGAATATTGAAGATTATTTTTATAATTTTTATAATTTATTTTCTAAAAGAATGATTATAATTAGAAATGATATTGAAAATGAGATTGTACATAATCCAAATAAAAATACAATTCAGGATATTTGTAAATTTCTTGAAGAAAGAAAAGTTACTTATAAAATTTATAGACAAACTTTTGAATTTGGACAACCTTTAAAAGATAATGAAGAAGTTATGAAGTATTTAAAAAAATGGTATGGCGAAGAAGGAATTAATATGATATCTAATGTAAAAGATATAGATTATAGTTACAATGGAGAAGTTTTTACAAAATATTATTGTAAACCTAAAAACACAGCAATTGTGGTAGTAGAAAAGGAGGAAATATGAAAAAGTTTAAAAGAATTTTGGCGCTTTGTTTAACTTTTGGACTTCTTTTTACAGCTTGTTCAAAACCTGCAGAAAAGAAGGAAGAAAAACAACAAACAGAAACAAAAGAAGAAACAAGAGTTTTTAAAGATGACTTAGGCAGAGAAGTTACTTTAAAACAAAATATAACAAAAGTTGCACCATCAGGGAATCCCGCACAAGTAATGCTGCATATTTATGAGCCTAAAAAGCTGGTTGGAATTGCATCAAAATTTTCTCAAAGTACAGAAAAATACATTTCAGATGATTTAAAAAAATTGCCAGAATTTGGTGCTTTTTATGGCAAAAAGGCAAATCTGAATATGGAAGCTGTTATTAATGCTAAACCTGATGTAATAATTGATATGGGTGAAAAGAAAAAAGGAATTGAAGAAGACTTAAATAAGCTTCAAGAACAATTAAAAATTCCTGTGGTTTTTATAGAATTAACTCTTGATAAATTACCTGAAGCTTTTGAAAGACTTGCTGAAGTTCTAGGTAATAAAGAAAGAGGAAAAGAGCTTTCAGATTATATAAAGAAAACATATAAGGAAATTGAAGAAAATAAAGCGAAGATAAAAGATGTTAAGAAAGTTTACTATGGTGGAGGAAGAACAGGATTATTTGCGAATGCAAAAGGTTCTATTCATGCTGATATCATAGAATTCATAGGAGCAGAAAATGCAATTACTGTTGAAAAAGTTCAAGGTGGTTCAGGAAATGAAATTCCTTTTGAAAAATTATCAGAAGTAAATCCTGATTTCTTAATCTTTGAATCAAAAGAATTAGCTGATCAAATAAAAGGTGATTCAACTTTTAAAAATCTAAAAGCTGTAAAGGAAAATAAAGTTTTTTATGCACCTAGTGGACCTTATAACTTTTTTGGAAGACCTCCTGCAGCAAACAGAGTAATCGGAATGAAATGGCTTGGTAATTTAGTTTATCCTGATATATATAAATATGATATGGAAAAAGAAGTAAAAGAATTCTATAAATTATTTTACAATTATGAATTAAAAGATGAAGAAGTAAAAAGTATTTTAGGAAAATAACAAATATTATAAGAAAAGACTGTGTTCTAACACAGTCTTTTCTATTACATAATAATTTTATTATTGATTCACAAAATAGTAAGTATTGTAGAATAGTAAAGTAACAATACTATTTTGTAAAATTATCTTCTATAATTTGACCATTCTTCAAAGATAATAATATTTTACTATCATCAGGATATAAAATATTTATTACCATATCTGATAAAACTTTATTTATAAGATTTGATGAATATACAAAGTATTCACAGGATTTTTTCCATGTTTCTTGAGCTTTTTGAGTATCTTTGAATTTTAACATTTGGATAAGCCCTTCTTTTGCTTGACCTTTTAGTTTAACATTTATAGCATCTTGTTCTTCGTTATATTCGACATCTCCAGCTTGTTTTATTTCTTTTTGAAAGATTTCTATAAATTTAGATAAAGTTTCTTTTTTTGTTTGAGATTTAATTTTTTTTATTTCGTCAGCAGTTAAAACTTCAGAAGAAATTTTATCTTCTCCTTCAATCTTTTGTTCATTAATATTTAATTCTTCTTCTACTTTTGTAACTTCTCCATTTTTATAAATTAAAGCTACAGTATCAGGTTTTTCTGGATTTAAAAAGTATAATTTAACATTTGGAAATAAGTCATCTATTTCGCTTTTTTTAAGATTATCTCCAAGTGCTTTTAATTCTTCGTCAAGATTATCACTATTTAATGATTCAATTAATGATTGTTTCATTTCTCCAACAGCAAGAAGTGTTATTGCATCGGCATTTATATTATAATCTATTTTAAATTCATTCTCTGAATTTTCAGATAAAAATTCTATAAATTTAGATAAAATTTCTTTATGAACTTCTGCTTTTATCTTATTAGTTTCTCTTTCTTTAACTTTTTTAGTAATTTCGCTTTTTTGTTCTTCAGTAATTGTTGACTGAGCATTTTCTTTTTCTTTCGTATTTTCTTCATTCTTTCCACAGCCTACAATAGTTGTCAATACTAACAACATTAATAATAATTTTTTTCTCATATTTAATCCCCTTATTTATTATACATTGAATCTGAAGTAAACTACATCTCCATCTTGCATAATATATTCTTTTCCTTCAAGCCTTACAAGTCCTTTTTCTCTAGCTGCGACCATACTCCCAAGGGAAATTAAATCATCATAATTTACAATTTCAGCTCTGATAAAGCCCCTTTGAATATCTGAATGTATTTTTCCAGCTGCATTTACAGCATTTGTTCCAATTTTAATTGTCCAAGCTCTTGTTTCTTCCGGCCCTGCAGTTAAAAAGCTCATAAGTCCTAAAAGATTATAGCTCTCTTTTATTAACTTTGAAACACCGCTTTCAGAAATACCTAAATCGTTTAAAAATTCAATTTGTTCATCTTCTTCAAGTTCTGAAATTTCTTTTTCAATTTGTGCACTGATTACTACGATTCCAGAATTTTCTTTCTTGGCAAAATCATCAAGTACTTTTACATACTCATTATTTTTTCCTTCATCAAGCATATCATCTTCATTTACATTTGCTACATAAATAATAGGCTTAACACTTAAAAGAGAGAAGTTTTTTAAAATTGCTTTTTCACTATCATCAAAACTTAAAGATCTAATGGATTTTCCTTCTTCTAAAACAGGTAATATTTTTTCTAAAAGGTCAACTTCCTCTTTAAAACTTTTATTTCCCTTTAGTGATTTTCTGGCTTTTTCTAATCTCTTTTCAACGAGTTCAAGGTCTGATAGTATAAGTTCTAAATTTATTGTTTCAACATCTCTTAGAGGATTAACTTCTCCATCTACATGAACAATATTTTCGTCTTCAAAACATCTTATAACTTCAACAATAGCATCAACTTCTCTAATATGAGATAAGAATTTATTTCCTAGACCTTCGCCTTTACTAGCTCCTTTTACGAGACCGGCAATATCGTAAAATTCAATAACTGCAGGGATTGTCTTTTTTGAATTGTAAAGTTCTGTCAATTTATTTAATCTTTCATCAGGTACATTAACTAGACCTACATTAGGATCTATAGTACAGAAAGGGTAATTTGCTGATTCAGCTCCGGCTTTAGTAATTGCATTAAATAATGTACTTTTACCAACATTTGGTAGTCCAACTATTCCTAATTTCATTTATTATCTCCTTTATAAAAAATCTTTTTTATCTTAAAATACACAAGACATATTATATCATAATTCTTCTAAGATAATCAATCGTAATTTTATTGTTCAAAGCAAAATTTTAAGAATTAACAATCTTTACTTGAAACTTGTAATTTGAATGTGATTTCATTTCGTGTTATAATATTAAGAAGATATGAGATACGACAATAGGAGGGTTTATGCTAGAAGTTAGTGCCGGTGGAGTTGTTATTCATAATGGTGAATTTCTGCTGTTGAAGAAATTTAGCAATGAATGGGTTTTGCCAAAGGGTAGGCTTGAAAATAATGAAACTAGAGAGATTGCCGCTATTAGAGAAGTTCAAGAAGAATCAGGAATACGAGCTAGAATTATCAAGTATTTGGGATTTGTAAAATATGATTATCAACATAATGACGGGGAAAAAGTGAAAAAAACAGTTCATTATTTTTATATGGAACCTGAGGATTTGAATTTAATTCCACAAAGAGAGGAAGGTTTTGTAGAAGCAATATTTTTACCATATGATAAAGCTATGAAATTAGTAAAGCATGATGCTGAAAGAAATATGTTAAAGAGTGCCAATTATTTTTATGAAAAGAGAAAAAGAAAATAATGGCTTTTTCAACTGATTTAAAAAATGAACTTTCAAGAAGAGAAATAGTAGAAAAAGATTCTGCTATTTCTGAGCTTTCTGCTTTTATAAGAACTAATGGAACTATAGTTTTCAGTAACTTTGCTTTTATAATTCGTTTTGAAACTACAAATAATTCAATTATAAGAAGAATTTTTAAACTCTTTAAATTTCTATATTCTTATGATGGGAAAATAATGGTTTCAAAGATTTCCAATTTAAGAAAAAACAATGTGTATAAAATTGTAATAGAAGATGAAGAAATTTCAAAAAGATTTTTACAAGATACTTTTTTCTCTGACTTAGATAGTCTTTTTCTAAAAGATGATTTATATGAAGATTCAGCTAAAAGTAAAAATTTTATTAAAAATTTTTTATGTGGAATTTTTTTAGGTGCTGGATCAATAGCAAATCCTGACAAGAGTTATCATCTTGAATTTACTTTGAATTCAAATGAATTGGCAAAACTTGTAATAAAATATTTGAAGCTATTTGGAATAAAGGCAAAAAGTATAGAAAAAAAGGATCAATACATTGTATATGTAAAAGATAGTACAATGATTTCTGACTTTCTTTCATTAATTGGAACTGTAAATAGTTTGTTCAAGTTTGAAGAAACAAAGATGATAAAGGAAATAAAGAATAATACGAATAGACTTACAAATTGTGAAACGGCAAATTTTGATAAAACTTTAAATACTGCATTTGCACAAATAGATGCAATAAATAAAGTTTATAAAAGATATGGTAAAAAGAATTTAGATAAAAATTTACTCGAACTTTGTGAGTTAAGATTAAAAAATCCAACTCTTTCATTAAAAGAATTGGCGGAGATTTTAAAAATTAGCAAATCGGGAGTAAATCATAGATTTAAAAAAATAATGGATATGGCGAATAAAATTTAATTTATTCGCTTTTTTATTGTGAAACAACAAGGTTCCCGGGAACCCAACCGATGCGAAGCATCGTGGAAGGGTGGGGTTCTTATTTAAATAAAGAAAAAATACTTGACATCCTATATATATATATAATGGTTACGTTATTATTTGTTTAGGAGGACTATTTCATAATGAAACTATTAAAAAAAGTATCCGCAATAGTAGTAGTTGTAATTTTATTTATAGGATGTTCATATTTTTGGTTTAGAACAGATAATGGAAAGCCTAAGATAACTAATGAAACTATTGGAGTACAAGTTAAGGAATTGAAGGAATTGGCTACTATACAATATAAGTACAAAGAAATAGCCAGTAGAGAAGATTGGAACACTTTATTTAATATCAAGTTACCATTTACAAAGTCAAGTTTTATAGTAAGTTATACAGGAATTTTAAAATTAGGAATCGACTTATCAGAAACAAAAGTTGAGGTTGATGAGGCTAATAAAACTATAAAAGTTACTTTACCTGAATCAAAAATATTATCAAATGAGCTGGATATGAAATCTTTAAAAGTGTATGATGAAAAGAACTCTATTTTTAATCCTATTAAAGTTGATGATTATGCAGAATTTACTCAAAGTGGTAAAGAAAACGCAGAAGCTGATGCAAGGGAAAGCGGAGCTTTTGAACAGTCAGCAGAAGTGGCGAAAAAAGTCATCTCAGATCTTTTAAATGCTACAAAAGAAATAAAAGAAAAATATAAGATAGTATTTGAATAATATTTCAAGTAAATTTAAAATGACTTTACATTTTGTAAAGTCATTTTTTAGTTAAACAAATTGAACTGTAGTTTTGCTATTTTCATTTTTAAAATCATCAAATGAAAAAGAATTAATATTTTCTAAATTTGTATATTTGAAATAATATTTTAAAGTTTTTGAATTGCTTATAGAATAGTACAGGGTTATATTTTGTGAATCTTCTGAAAGATTTTCCAAATCTTCTTTACTAATTGCGAATTTTTTTAAAGAATTAAATAAAATATTTTCGTTATTTTCTAAAAAATTATTAGTTTTTAAATTTTCTAATTCTATGTATGCTCTTATGAATCTTTTTGTAGGAGTGAAAATATTTCCCTTTAATTCTCTTTTTTCTAAATATTTTTCTAAATTTCTTATATGTTTTGTAAAGCTAGGACTGTTTGTCATTATATTATATTTATTTTCATAAACTTTTAAATTTCCATCTTCAATTTCAACAATCAAACTTTTATTGTTTTTGTCTGTAAACATATAATGATAATGTCTTGAATAGTTGTTTTCATCAACAAGAGATTTTTCAATTATATAAATTTTTGGAGCAAGATTTTTTATATCTTCAAGAGTTTCACAATTTGTCAAAAATACATTTAAAATCTTTGTGGATGTTAAATTAATTTTTGATTCTACAGGCTCTTTTTTAAAATGAATAGCATTTCTAAAGGAGTTGGTACAACCTAAAAGTCCTTTTTCATTTATTCCATCAATTAAATGGTCATAATCTTTAAAAGTTGCTCCCATTATTTTGTATTTTGTATATAATTTATTTCCAAAGACATCTTCTTCGTAGTTAAAATCTTTTGGAAAATACTTAAATTCATATCTATGATAAGATCTTAAATCCATAGTTCTACCAAGTAGTGTTTCTCCATTTCTAAAAATAGAAAAAGTTGTACACATAAAATCACCTCTTAAAGTATTATAACAAAAAAACTTTACAAATCCAAATAAATTTGCCTTTTTTCCTAATTTAGATTAAAATATATGTAAGTATTTTATGAGGTGGTATGTTGAAAGAAATTAGACTTTTTTGGAAGATTTTAAAAAACAATAGACTAACTTATTTTCTTTCTATGATTTCTACAATTTTTATACAAATTTTTTCCGGACTTACACCTATTGTAATTATGATTACAGTAGATTCAATAATTGGAAATAAAGAGTATAAATACAATATTTTAGAAAAAGCTGTTAATCTTATAGGTGGTAGAGATTATCTTAGAGAAAATATTTACATATTAGCTTTTGTAATTGTTATTTTAACAGGTATTAGTTGTATTTTTATTTTTTTAAGAAATTATTATTCTAATGTAGCCTGTGAAAATTTAATATATAATTTAAAAGAAAAAATGTATCATAAATTTTTAAATTTAGATATGAGATGCTTGAATGATTATTCTACAGGAGATTTAATTCAAAGAAGTTCTTCGGATATTGAGACTGTAAGAAAACTCTTTTCAGCACAACTTGTTAATGCTTTTGGCTCCATTGCAACAATCTCTTTGGTTATAGTTGTTATGTCTTTAATAAATTTAAAGCTCGCTACAATAAGTATAACTCTTTGTATTGTAATTGCCATTTTATCATCAGTTTTTTATAAGAAAATAGGTGAAATTTTTAAAAAGACAGATGAAGCAGAAAGCGAACTTATGGTATTTATCAAAGAAGCTCTATTTAATATAAGAGTTATAAAGGCTTTTAATAGAGAGGATTATATTTTAAATCTATTCAGAGAAAAAAATGAAGAATTTAATATAACTCAAAATAATTTTATGAAGACTTTTGCAAGATTTAGAGCAGTAAATGACTTTTTAACTTTCCTACAACTTGCAATTATTTTAGTAGTTGGAGGATATGAAACTATTGCTGGAAGAATGAATTTTGGGGATTTAATAGCTTTTGTTATCTATATTAATATGATTATTTGGCCTATTAGACAAATGGGACAATTACTTAGTGATATGGCGAGGGCAAGTGTTTCAATCTCAAGAATTTATGAAGTTTTAGATTTACCAGAAGAGGATTATGATTATGGAATAAGAGATGTTTCATTTTCTAAAAAGATTGAATTTAAAAATGTTAGCCTAAAAATAAATGATAATACTGTTTTGGATAATATTAGTTTTGTTCTAAATTCAGGAGAAAGTTTAGGCATTATCGGATCTACTGGTAGTGGGAAAAGTATGATAGTATATTTATTACTTGGATTTTTTGAAGCTACAAGTGGAGAAATTTTAATTGATGGTATTAACATAAAAGAGATAAATAAAAAGTATATTAGAGAAAAAATTTCTGCAATTATGCAAGATAGTGAACTTTTTAATATGTCTATTTTGGATAATGTAAAGATTGTAAATAATGATATCGAAGAAAAAAGTGTTTATGATGCGACAAAGATTTCTTCTATACATAATGAAATTTTGAATTTTTCTTCTAAGTATGATACCGTCGTAGTAGATAACGGTATAAATCTTTCAGGAGGTCAAAAGCAAAGAATTTCTATTGCTAGAAGTTTATTAAAACCTTTTGAAGTTTTGATTTTAGATGATAGCTTAAGTGCTGTTGATATGAATACTGATTTAAAAATAAATAATGCACTAAAGTCTATGGATAGAAAATTTACTTCTATTTTAATTTCTCATAGAATTTCAACGATAACTAATTGTGACAATATAATTGTAATGGATGGTGGAAGAATAGTTGAAAGCGGAAAACATAGTGAGTTGATTAAGAAAAATGGGATGTATAGTAAAATTAATGAAATTCAAAGTAAGGAATATGATGTAAATAATGAATAAAAAGAAAGTTGTAAATATAAATGTTTTTAGAGATTTAATAAAATTTTATAAAATAGAATACAAAAAACTTTATATGCTTATGTTTGTAGTTTTGATTTCTGGAATTTTACAAGCAGTTGTACCTTTATCTATAAAATTATTAACTGACGATTTTATCACAAAACAGAATTTAAAGGGTTTTATTTTTGCGGGGATTGGATTTTTTTCACTTGTAATAATTTCAACTCTTGCAATTTATAGCTTCTATGTTTTTGGAGGTAAGCTTGAATATCAAGTATCAAAGGAAATAAGAAAATCAGTTTTTGAGAAAATTGAGAAATTTTCAGTAACTAATATAAAGAAATATGAAACAGGCGAACTGATTTCCAGATTAACTTCAGATGTTCAAAAATTAAGTGAAGTTTTTAGTTGGGGAGTTATAGATGCCTGTCATAGTATAATTGTTTTGCTAATATCAATAATAATAATGCTATATCTAAGTTATACATTGACTTTGATGTTATTTTTGATTTTACCAGCAATCTATATTGTAACTTTAATTTTTCAAAAAAATATTTTGAAATTTCAAAGAAAGGTAAGGGATTATAACTCTAAAATTATAAGAAGCTATACGGAGTCATTAAGTTATATAAAGACAATTAAATCGCTTGGAATTGAAGACAAAAAGAAAAAAGAATTTAAGGTATTTAACGAAAAGTATAGGAAATACAATTTAAGATCTATACTTATTTCAGCAATTTTTGTGCCTGCTGTTATGTTTGTTGCAAGTATTGGCGTCGGTTTTGCTTTTAATTTTTCATCAATTTCAGTTATGAAAAATGTTATGACCTATGGAGCTTTTTTGAGTTTTTTAACTTATAGTTTTCAAATATTTGAACCATTTAAAATGCTTGCACAGATTTTTACTGATTTAAAATCTGCACAGGCATCTGCGGAAAGAGTTTTTCAAATTTTATATGAAGAAGATGAAATTATTGAAAATCAAAAAAGTGATTTAAACTTTGAAGGAAATATAAAATTTGAAAATGTAAGTTTCCATTATTTTGATGATGATAAATTAATTTTAAAAGATTTTAATTTTGAAATTAAAAAAGGAGAAAGTGTTGCTTTTATCGGTAGTACTGGAAGTGGAAAATCAACAATAGTTAATTTGATTTGTAAATTTTATAATCCAACTTCTGGAGATATTTATCTTGATGGAATAAATTACAAAAATATTGATAAAACTAGTCTGTACAATAATTTAGGTTATGTATTACAACAACCCCAGCTTTTCTCTATTTCTATTAAAGATAATATTAAGTTTGGAAACGAGGATGCTTCTGATGATGAAATTTTAGAAGTTTGTAGTTTGTTGGGAATAGATGATTTTGTTTTTAAATTACCTGACGGGATAGATACGGTCATTGGAGAAAATGGGTATAATATATCAAACGGTCAAAAGCAATTAATATCTTTTGCAAGAGCTTTGATAAAAAATCCTAAATTGTTAATATTGGATGAGGCAACTTCTTCAATAGATACTGAAACTGAAAAAATTATTCAAAATAAGATGAAGGATATTTTAGAAGGAAAGACATCTATTATTGTTGCTCATAGATTATCAACAATTAAGCATTGTGATAAAATTGTTTTGATTGAAAATGGAAATATTCTTGAACAAGGAACACATTTAGAATTATTAGAGAAAAAAGGAATTTACTATAAAATGTATATTTCTGAAGAACTGAAAATATAGGAGGATGTTATTATGAGTGATAGTTGTAGTTCAGGAGGATGCTCAGGATGCCCTAGTGCATCAAGCTGTGGAGTATCAGAAGAGTTTGAAAGCTTATTGGTTGACCAAAACCAATTTAGTGATATAAAAAAAGTTATTGGTGTTATAAGTGGTAAAGGAGGAGTTGGAAAATCTTTAATAACTTCTATGCTTGCTACAGGAATGATGAAGAGAGGTAAGGAAGTTGGTATTTTAGATGCTGATGTTACTGGCCCATCAATACCTAAGTCATTTGGGATTGACAGAAAAGCTCAAATCGATGAAAGAGGAATCATTCCTTGTACAACTGAAAATGGAATTAAAATAATGAGTATAAATTTATTGCTCGAAAAAGAAACTGATCCTGTAATTTGGAGAGGACCTGTTATAGGTGGAGTAATAAAACAATTTTGGACAGATGTAGTATGGGAAAATGTGGATTATATGTTTGTAGATATGCCACCAGGAACAGGTGACGTTCCTCTAACTGTTTTCCAATCTTTACCTGTAGATGGAATTATAATTGTAACATCTCCTCAAGATTTAGTTTCTATGATTGTAGAAAAAGCAGTTAAGATGGCAAGAATGATGAATATTCCAATTATAGGAATAGTTGAAAATATGAGCTATTTTAAATGTCCTTGCTGTAATGAAGAAGTAAATATATTCGGTGAAAGTGATTTACCTTATATCTCAAGAAAATTCGGTCTTACAAATGTTGCAAAGATACCTCTAAATAAAAATATACCTGAAATGGTTGATGAAGGTGAAGCAGAAAAATTAGATACTGATTGCTTATCAGATATATTAGATGCAATAGAAAAATTATAGAGAGAACGCGTTCAAAACGAACGTGTTTTTTTATGTGGTAAAAATAAGATTTTTTATAGACTTAAAGTACTTACGATTTCTAAAATTGAAATTAAGTACTTTTTGTTGTATAATTATTGTAAAATATGGATTAAATAAGAGGTTTTTATGGAGCATTTTAAATTAAATTTGGAAAGTGATTTTAAATTTGATGACATTGTTGTAGCTCTAGGAAATTTTGATGGCTTTCATAGAGGACATCAAAAATTGATTTCGGAATTAAATAATGTAAAATTAGATAAAGGTTATAAGAGTGCAGTTTTTCTCTTTGAAAACCATACAAAAGATTTGATTTTTCATCAAAACGCAAGTAGGATAATGTCTTTTGAGGATAAATTAAAAAAACTTGAAAGTTTTAAAATAGATTATGTTTTTAGTATTGAATTTTCTGAAAAAATTAAAAATCTTTCACCGAAAGAATTTTTAGATTTTTTAACTATCAATCTAAATATAAAACATATTGTGGTTGGAGAAGATTATAAATTTTCAAAAAATCGTGAAGGAAATACTGATTTTATAAAGTCTTATATGAAAGAAAGGTGTCTATCTTGTACCATTATTGATAAATTACGCTATGATAATATTGAGATTAGTAGTACAAAAATAATTGAATACATAAAATCAGGAAAAATTGAATTGGCAAATGATTTGTTGGGAGATAGTTATTCAATTAAGGGAAAAGTAACTCACGGCTTTCAAAGAGGAAGAAATCTTGGTTATCCTACAGCAAATTTGGAGATTTCTTTTAATTATGTTATGGTAAAAGAGGGAGTCTATTTTACCAAAACTATAGTAGATGGTAAGGGATATTTTAGTTTTTCAAGTGTTGGATATAATCCAACTTTTGATAACAAAAAATCCACGATAGAATCGCATATATTTGATTTTGATAAAGATATTTATGGAAAAGATATTGAACTTTGCTTTTTAAAAAGACTTAGGGATAATATAAAGTTTAATTCTGTTGAGGAACTCATAGATCAATTAAAAAAAGACGAAATTAGATGTAGAGAATTAATTAAGAATATAAAATAGGAGATAAATATGAAACAAATTTTAGTTACCGGAGGGGCAGGATATATTGGCTCTCATACTTGTATAGAACTTTTAAATGAAGGATATGAAGTTGTAATAATTGATAATTTTTACAACTCCAGCGAAAAAGTTTTAAAGATAATTGAAGAACTTAGTGGTAAAAAATTCAAATTCTACAAAGGTGATATTAGAGACAAAGAAATACTTAGAAAGATTTTTTCAGAAAATGATATTTATGGAGTAATTCACTTTGCAGGGCTTAAGGCTGTTGGAGAATCTGTTGAAAAACCTATAGAATATTATGATAATAATATTAACGGAAGTATAAAACTTATAGAAGTTATGAGAGAATTTAATGTAAAAAATTTAATTTTCAGCTCTTCTGCTACTGTTTATGGGAAGCCAAAATCAGTTCCTATAAAAGAAGATTTTTCACTTTCTGTAACTAATCCTTATGGAAGAACAAAATTATTTTTAGAAGAAATTTTTACAGATTTATATATTTCTGATAATGAATGGAATGTTATTCTTCTTAGATATTTTAATCCAATTGGAGCTCATAAGAGTGGTAGAATAGGAGAAAATCCGAATGGAATTCCTAATAATTTAGTTCCATATATAACTCAAGTAGCAGTTGGTAAATTGGATTATGTTAGAGTCTTTGGAGATGACTATGAAACAAAAGATGGAACAGGTGTAAGAGATTATATTCATGTTTTAGATTTAGCATTAGGTCATATAAAGGCAATTAAAAAGTTTGAAGATAGTAAGGCTGTTAGAATTTATAATCTTGGAACAGGTGAAGGTTATAGTGTTCTTGATATGATTAAAAATTTTGAAGAAGTTACAGGTAAAAAGATAAAATATGTAGTTACTCCAAGAAGAAGCGGAGATATTGCAGAATGTTATGCTGATTCTACTAAGGCAAAGGAAGAGCTTGGCTGGGAAGCTAAATATGGAATAAGAGAAATGTGTGAAGACAGTTGGAGATGGCAAGTGAATAATCCAAATGGATATGAGGATTAAAGAGGTTTAAAAATGGACACGAAAAGTATTTACTACGAAAATAATATAGTTAAGGCGATATTACATTTTGCAATACCGGGAATTTTGAGTATTCTTATTGCGGAATTATATAATATGGTTGATACATTTTTCGTTGGTAGATATGTCGGAGCCGATTCAATCGGAGCTTTAAGTGTAGTTTTTCCGCTACAAAGACTTGTTATTGCAATTTCTGTTTGTCTTGGTATAGGAGTTTCAAATTTAATTTCCAGAAGACTTGGAGAAAAAAGAAATAAAGATATAACAAAATATACAACAGCGGTAAACGGACTAACTTTACTTATTATATTTGCAATTACAATTATTTCAATTCTTTTTGTTGAGAATATTTGTATGTTTTTAGGTGCTAGAAATGATATATTGATATATTCTATCAAGTATCTAAGAATAGTTATGTTTGGTAGTATATTTTTAGCTTTTACAACGGTTTTCGGTTATATGAACATAGCTTACGGAAATATGAAAGTTATGTTAATTGCTTCAAGTATCGGAGCTTTAATAAATATATTTGTAGATTATATTTTAATTAAAAATTTGAACATGGCTGTTGAAGGAGCGGCGATTGCCACTATTTCGAGCCAATTTATATCTTTTTTATTTTCACTTATCTTTGTAAAAAAATTACAGAAAGAAAATAATTTTTCTTTAATTCCAAGACTTGACCCCAAAATTTCATTTAATATTTTGACAATAGGTTTTTCTTCATTTATAATAGAATTTTCAGATGCCATTTTAATTAGTGTACTTAATCATTTACTTTTGCCGGTTGGCGGTAATGATGCGATTATTCTAGTAGGAGTAATAACAAAAGTTTCTATGTTTATGTTTGTTGCAATGATAGGAGTAAGTAGTTCAATTCAACCACTTATTTCATTTAACTATGGAGCGAAAAATTTTGTTAAAATCAAGAAAATTTTAAAAACAGGATTTATTTTTGTATTTTCATTATCCACTCTTATATGGATATTTATGAATTATAATGTTAAATTTATTATAGGTCTATTTCTAAAAGACGAAAGACTTTTACAAATGGCTGCAGATAGTTTTAAATATGTAATTCTAGTTTTTCCAATTTTAAGTTTTTATTACATTTGTATATACTTTTTTCAATCAGTCGGCAAGGAAAAATACAATTTTTTCTTATCAATTTATAGAGAAACACTTCTATATATTCCGATAGTTATAATTATGGTAGGAAGATTTGGTGTTTTAGGAGCATGGATTAGTTATCCAATAGTTGATTTTATTTCTGCTGTAACAGGATTAATCTTGCTTTTAAAAACTGTTAAAAAGATTAGTACTTTTTAGGAGGTCGTTATGGATTTAGGTAAAATTAGAGAAGATTTAGAAATTTGTATGGATGAACTTATCGAAAAAGCTAAATTTGAAGAGGGAGACATCTTTGTTTTAGGTTGTAGTACAAGTGAGGTGAAAGGAAAACATATAGGAAAAGATACTGATATTGAAGTAGGAAAGCTAATTGTTGAAACTATAAAAGAAAAGTTAGATAAAATTAAAGTTAATTTTGCTGTTCAATGTTGTGAACATTTGAATAGAGCAATAGTTATAGAAAAAGAAGTTGCAATTAAAAATAATTTTGAAATAGTTAATGTAGTACCACAAAAAAATGCGGGTGGTGGAGTAGCTACTTCTGCATACGAATTATTTAAAAATCCTGTGGTTGTAGAAAAAATAGTTGCAAAAGCAGGACTTGATATTGGAGATACATCAATCGGAATGCATGTTAAATTTGTTCAGATACCAGTAAGATTATCAATAAAAGAAATAGGAAATGCACATTTAACAGCATTAACTTCAAGACCGAAATTGATTGGAGGAAGTAGAGCAGTTTATCAATAATTAATTGGAGAATATATGTTTGAATTTTTAAAAGATATAAAAGAACTGGAAGATGTAGAAAGTGTTGAGAAAATAAATAAAGGATATTCTAAAGATGAAAAGTTTAAGATAAAATTAAAAAATAAAGATGAGTATTTGCTTTTAAGATTATCTGACATTTCTCTTTATGAACAAAAAATGGAAGAATATGAAGTTATTTCAAAATTTTCTAAACTGGGCTTTGAAATGTCAAAGCCTATAAGTTTTGGAATATGTAATGATAAAAAGAATGTCTATATGCTCTTATCTTGGATTAACGGAGTTGATTTAAGTGAGGAACTTCCAAAATTTTCAATAGAAGAGCAATATTTACTTGGAAGAAAAGCGGGGAGAATTCTAAAAGCTATTCACAGTCTAAAAGTTGAGGATAAAAATTTTGATGATTGTCTTAAAATAAAATTGTTGGATAAAATAGAAAAATATGAGTCATCTGATGTGAGAGTTGAAAATGACGATAAATTTATTGAATATGTTAAAAGAAATGTAGATAAAGTTTGTAGAAATTATTCTTATTTACATGGAGACTTTCATCCTTCAAATTTAATTTTAATGGAAAATAATGAGATAGGTGTTATAGATTTTAATCGTTGGGAAATATCCAACTCTTATGAGGAATTTTATAAATTAGAAAGTTTCGGGATAGAGTTTAGTATTCCATACTGTGTAGGGCAGATTGACTCCTATTTTGAAGATAATGTTCCGAATGAATTTTGGAAAATTCAAGCGATTTATGTCGCTTGTTATACCTTATATTCAATTAAATGGGCTGAAAAATTTGGAGAAAAAGAAATTCTTGGAATGAAGAGAAGATTTTATAAGACTTTTGAAAATTATGAGAATTTTAAAACAATTATACCTAAATGGTATTCTGATTATAAAAATAATAAAGGCTATTCGCTTTAAAACGAATAGCCTTTTTCTCTATTTAGAATAGTTTGGAGCTTCTTTAATTATTTGAACATCATGTGGGTGAGATTCAATAAGTCCAGCACCTGTCATTTTAACAAATTGTGCAGTATCTCTTAAAGTTTGTAAGTCTTTAGCGCCTGTATATCCCATACCTGCTCTAATTCCACCTACGATTTGATAGATTGCATCTGCTAAAGTTCCTTTATAAGGAATTCTTCCTTCAATACCTTCCGGAACAAGTTTTTTACCTTCTTCTTGGAAGTATCTATCTTTTGATCCTTTTTCCATTGCGGCAAGAGAACCCATACCTCTATAAGTTTTAAATCTTCTTCCTTGGTAAATTTCAAATTCTCCCGGAGATTCATCAGTTCCTGCAAGCATTGAACCTAACATTACAACATTTCCACCTGCTGCAAGAGCTTTAACAACATCTCCTGAATATTTTAATCCACCATCTGCAATAATTGTTTTTCCCATTTCTCTTGCAACAGTTGCGCAATCATAAACAGCTGTAATTTGTGGAACTCCTACACCTGCAACAACTCTTGTTGTACAGATTGAACCAGGACCAACACCAACTTTAACAACATCAGCACCTGCTTCAAAAAGTGTTCTTGTTGCTTCTGCTGTTACAACATTTCCTGCAATAATATCAAGATCTGGATATTTTTCTCTAATTTCTTTAACTTTTCTTACAACTCCCATAGAATGACCATGAGCAGTATCTATAACTAAAGCATCAACACCAGCATTTACAAGAGCTTCTACTCTTTCAAAAGTATCGGCACCAGTCCCAACTGAAGCTGCTACAAGAAGTCTTCCTTGTGCATCTTTTGCAGAATTTGGATATTTAACAACTTTTTCTATATCTTTAATAGTTATTAAACCTGTTAAAATTCCTTTTTCATTTACAAGAGGTAATTTTTCGATTTTATGATTTCTTAAAATTTTTGTAGCATCATCTAAAGTAGTATTAGAAGGAGCTGTTACTAAATTTTCTTTTGTCATCACGGTATCAATCTTAACTGAATAATCTTCCAAAAATCTTAAATCTCTATTAGTTAAAATTCCAACTAATTTTTTTTCTTCCATTGAATTAACTATTGGAACGCCTGAAATTCTATATTTTCTCATCAAATCTTCAGCTTCTTGAACTCTATGATTTGGAGTTAAGAAAAATGGATCATTAATTACACCACTTTCTGAACGTTTAACTTTTTTAACTTCTTCTGCTTGCAGTTCAATAGGCATATTCTTATGTATTACACCAAGTCCACCTTCTCTTGCCATTGCAATAGCCATCTTATGTTCTGTTACAGTATCCATTGCAGCAGAAATAATAGGAATATTTAACTTGATTTTCTTTGTAAGTTGTGATGATAAATTAACATCCTTAGGTAGAACTTCACTCTTTGCTGGAATTAAAAGTACATCATCAAATGTTAAGCCTTCTTTTTGGAATTTTGTTTCCCACATAATATTTTCTCCTCCTAAATTAAATTATTTATTATAAACATACTTTTAAAAATTTTATTCATGACAATAAAAATTTTACAATAAAATTTGTATTTTTTTGTTATATAAAAAATTCATTGTCTAACAACAAAATTTACTAAAAAAATATATTAACATATATTATACAACAAATTATAAAAAAATCAATTAAAAACATTAAAAAACAAAAGTTTTCCCAAAAAAATTTTTAAAAAATTTAAATAAAAAAATTATATACTTTAAAAAAGTAAAAATATATAGCTAAAATTTATGTTAAAAATTCATACTATTTTATTTTTTACTATGCTTTATTTGGTACGAAATATAATGCAATTATACTTTTTAATATAAATAATTAAAAATTTTTGAAATTTTTTCGAATAAATTTCAAAAAAACACTAAAAAATTAATAAAAGGTATTGAAATTTTTTTCAATCTACACTATAATTTAAGTATACTATAATATTATAGTGGATGTCCAATAGAATAGTACATAATTGGATGTATTGTTATAGTAAAAATTTTAGGAGGTATATTAGAATGAGAGTAGAAAAAGGATTACTTTATACTGAAGATCATGATTGGGTAAAAGTTGAAGGAAATGTAGTAACAGTTGGACTAGCTGATTATGCACAAGATCACTTAGGAGATATTGTTTACGTTGAACTTCCAGAAGTTGATGATGAAGTAGAAGCTGGCGAATCTTTAGCTTCTGTTGAATCAGTAAAAGCTGCTAGTGATATTAACGCTCCTGTTTCAGGAAAAGTTATAGAAGTAAATGAATTATTAGACGATGAACCAGGTGAAATTAACAAAGATTGTTATGCTGCATGGGTTTGCAAAATTGAAATGTCTAATCCAGCTGAATTAGAAAAATTAACTAATGACGCTGATTATGAAGCATCATTATAATAATTTCTTAAAATTATATTTTTAATAAATGCCACTTGCGTGGCATTTATTTTTTTAATAAGGAGGTATTATGGTAGATAATTCCAAAAATAAAAATTTAAAATTAGGTATTATTTTTATGATTATTTCTACACTTGGTTTTAGTTTTATGCAGATTTTTGTAAAGCTAACATCAGGTCAATTTACACTTATGCAACAAGTTTTTATGAGAAATTTTGTAATGCTTATTATTTGTACTATATATATTCTTATAAGAGGTAGTAGTTTTTTAGGCGAAAAAAAGAATAGAAAATTACTACTAATGAGATCAGCTTTTGGATATATGGGAGTTATTTTTAATTTTTATGCTATAAATCATATGGTTGTTGCAGATGCAGGAATATTGCAAAGAACTAGTCCTATTTTTGTAGTTTTAATTGCTTGTTTTATATTTAAAGAAAAGTTTACATTAGAAAGATTTTTAACATTAACATTTTCTTTCATTGGAGCAATTTTTGTAGTAAGACCACAATTTAATTCTAGATTATTTCCCGCATTAGTTGCAATGAGCTCTGCTCTTAGTGCATCTATCGCATACATGTGTGTATCAAGAATAGGAAAGGCTGAAAGAACTGAGACTATAATCTTTGTATTTTCTTTGTTTTCAACTATTTGTAGTTTTCCTTTTATTTTTAATAATTTAAATATTCCTGATTTTAAGATGTTAATTTATTTGATTTTAATTGGAATTGCATCTGCAGTAGGTCAGTTTGGATTAACTATTAGTTATCAATATGCAAATGCTTCTGAAGTAAGTATATTTAATTATTTAGGAATTGTATTTGTAGTTGTTTTGGGAAAAGTAATACTTGGAGAGTCAGTAAGTATTTATAGTTTAATAGGAATTGCCCTTATTTTTTCTATGTCATTGATGTCATATATAGTAAATACGAGAAAAAATAGAGATAAAAAAATGTAAAAAAATAGCAGATATTACATTTTTTTAATATTTTTTAGTTTTCGCTTGGGAAAACAGGTCATTTTTTGTAACCATTCTGTAACCTTTGAAAACTAGGGAACTATATTTCTCAAAAAATTACAAAAATGTTACAAACACTCATTTTGAATTAAAAATATTGTTAAATTTTTATTTTTTTTTGAAAAATTCATTGAAAAATAGGAATTTTGTTGACGATTTTGGAGAAAATCATTATAATTCTATTGTCAGCTTATTGCTGATTAATTTAATTAAGGAGTGATTATTTGAAAAGAGCAATATTTAGAAGTGTTTTAGCATGTTTGTGTGTTTATGCTACATTTTCTGGATTTTCATCTAAGTCACTTGCAGACGAAAAGGTTAAAGGATTTGTAATCTCATCAGAATCCGATTCCAAAACTATTGAAAAGGTAAACGACAGAATTTTAGATAACACTAAAGGTAGTGCATCTAAGATATCTTATGTAGTTAATATAGACGATAAAATTAGCTTCAGTTTGGCAGGTTTACTTTCATTAGATAAGGGTGGAGTTGTTATTCCTGTAAAGAATAATAATATTGATGACGTTTCGAAAGCTATTTTAAAAAATAGTGAGCAAGTGTATGTTGTTGGAGATAAAAGTTCAATTTCAGATGATATTTTGAATGGTTTAGACATCAAATTCGAAAGAATTGGTTCCGATAATCCAGACGATACAAATTATCACGTAAATAAGGTTTCAGAAAAACGTGATCTTTTGGTTGTAGATTCAGGAAATGATTCTGATATTTTAGGAGCTATTCATTATGCACGAATTTATAATATGAATTTGTACATTTATGATTCAACTAAGGAAATTGATGAAAATATAATTTCAGAAGTGAAAAACGAAAAAAACATATACTTTTATGATGGAGTTAACTCTATTACAGAAAAGTTAAAGTCAAAAATATATGATTTATCTGGTAAAGATAAGAAAGACATAAAAAGTTATTCATTGGATGGAAAAGATTTATTAAAAACATTCAAGGATAGATTCTCATTAAGAAAGAATGACAATGTTGTTTTATCAGAAAATAAAAACTTAACAGATATGATAAGTTCTTATATTTTGGCTGATAAGAGTGGATATAACTATTTAGTTATGGATTCAGATTCTATGAACTTGGATATTGAAAAACTTGTTACAGAATCAGAAGCTAAAAATTTATATTATGTTTCTACTGATAAATTAGAAAAATATGTAAATTTCAGATCACTGTTATCCTCAATAAATAAAGAAGAAGTAACAGGATTTGAAGTTAATGATTCTAAGGGAGAAATTACTGTTTCAGATTCAAATTCAGATAAAAAGAACGAAAACGCTGTTTCAGAACAAGTTACTTTAAAAGATAATGAGAAGTTAGTAGACGGTAAAGTAGTTCCAAAAGAAGAAGAAAAGAAAGAATCTGAAGAATCAAGTACTGCAAAATCCACAGCAGAAAAATCTACTAGTGAAAAATCAAAAACTGAATCATCTAGTGCTAGCACTAGCAATAGTAATAGTAGTAGTGATGGAAGCTTTAACTATAGTAAGGTTCTAGTTATGAATGCAACTTCATATACTAATGATCCAGCAGAAAATGGTGGATATAGCACAACAAGATTGGGAACAAAGCTTAGATATGGGGTAGTTGCCGTAGATCCTAGAGTAATTCCTTTAGGAACAAAATTATATATTGAAGGTTATGGCTATGCTGTTGCTGAAGATACAGGTGGAGCTATAAAGGGAAATAGAATTGATCTTTGCTTTACAAATAGATCTCAAGCTGCTAAATTCGGAAGAAGAAATGTAAAAGTTTATATTTTAAAATAATGAACTTATTAGAGAAGAAATTTATTAATTTCTTCTCTTTTTTATTGTGAAACAATAAGGTTTCCGGGAACCCAACCGATGCGAAGCATCGTGAAAGGGAGGGGTTCTTATTTAAATATTTATATAATAATGATATAATAATAGAAATGTTGTATGACAATTTTTTGTAAAAATATAAAATGCTCTTATTAAGCAAAAAGAAAGTATATATGAAAGGATCAAAAAATATGTTTCGTAAATTAAAAGAATTTTTTAAAAAGACAGAATTTAATACAGAATTTATAAAAAATGCGGGAGCATGTATAGTTTCAAAAAATATTTTAGAAGGTAAAGGTAGATTAACTTGGATTTTAAGAGAGAAAGGTGCTCATCCATCAGATACAGGATGGAGATTTTTTTCAAATATAGATACAGATGAGTATGTAAATAATCCTAATAATATGGTGGTTTGTGATTTTAATACTGTGGCAGAAATAGAACCAGCAATAATAGGAATCTATACTTTACCAGTTGGAACTGATTTACAATTAGTAAAAATAGATGGTAAAATTAAATTTTTTGACAATATAACAGAAAAAGAAATTGACTTAGACTATAAATAAAAGTTAAAAAATGTAGATTTTAATAAAAAGGAGATATTATGGCAGTTGGACTTAAAATAGATTTTTTATGGTATTCAATTGGCAGTCCTGATTTTCTTCATTCATTTCTTTCAACAATTTGTGTTAATCTTGAAAATTCAAATTGGGGAAGTAGTTTTCCAACATTGATGAAAGAATTATATGAAGGGAAGTTAAAGCATGAGAATATTGATTCTGTAATTCGAGAATTAAATGAAATTGAGTTATTATTTAGAAAGCTTGGTACTGATAAAGTAGTTTGGGATATAGATAATCCCAAATTAACTCCACCATGGGGAGATAATATCAGTCCGGATATTCATAATTTATCAGAATATTTTTTGACTAGTGATGGATATAATATTTTTGAGATAATAAGAGAAGCATTAGAAGAAGGAAAAAAAGAACGAATAGATGTTGAACTTAAAAGTATCTAAATGATTTTATTAATAGTCCATTAGATTTACAAGAAAAAATTAGAAAAGATTTTATTGAACTTGCTGAATCAGTAAAAGTAACTAAAATCTAAATTATTATAAAGAAGAAATTGAAAAATTTTTTCTTTTTTTCTTTGTTTATCAGTTAGTTATTATTAGTTTTTGACAATAGACAATCGTTTTTAAATATGATATAATAGTTTTGGCAAAAAATTAAGAATAGATAACGAATTAAAAGGGATTTAGTTATAAAAATTAAGAGTTTACATCTGTTAATTTAAATTTATTTTTGAAATGAAAATCTAGTTTATTTTAATTTTTTTGTTATTATAATTTTTGGAGGAAATATATGTTTGGTTATTCAAAAAAAGAATTAAGCTGGATTTTATATGATTGTGCAAATTCTGCTTATTCTATGGCGATTACTACTGCATTATTCCCGATTTATTTTGGAATGGTCGGTGGAAACGAAATGAATTTAGGTTATTACAATTCATTTGCCAGCATTATTATTGCTGTTCTTAGTCCTGTACTTGGAACTATAGCTGATTTTAAGGGTATGAAGAAAAAGTTATTTACTTTATTCTCATTAATTGCAATTTTTTCAACATTATTTTTATCATTTGCAGGAGAGTTTGGCTTACCCTTATTAATGTCTTTTTTTGTTTTGGGAAGTGTAACTTTTGCAGGTTCTAATATCTTTTATGATGCATTTTTAGTTGATGTTACTCATGATGATAGAATGGACAAAATTAGTACGGCAGGATTTGCCTATGGATACATAGCTAGTGTTATACCTTTTATTTTTTGTTTAGGAGCTGTTCTGCTTTTTGGAATGAAAAATCCTTTAGGTTATCAAATAGGATTTGTTATTACATCTGTTTGGTGGTTAGCACTTACAATACCAATGTATAAAAATGTTGATCAAGTTTATGGAGTAGAACCTGTTCCAAATCCAGTTAAAGAAAGTTTTAGTACGGTTTTTCATACTTTAAAAAATATTGAGAAAAATAAGGTTGTAGTTATATTTTTATGTTCTTATTTTTTATATATTGACGGAGTAGATACTATCATAAAGATGGTTATACCTTATGCTACATCTGTTTTAGATGCGGATAAGTTTAATACACTTGTACTTTTAGGAATTTTGATTTATGTTCAAATAGTAGCCTTTCCTTTTGCTATTATTTATGGAAGATTAGCTAGTAAATTTGGAACTAGAACTATGATTAAAGTTGGAATTATAACATATATGGTTTCAGTAATATTTGCTTATTTTATGAGCAATTTGGTTCATGTTTTCGTGTTATCAACATTTATAGCATCTGCTCAAGGTGGAATTCAAGCATTGAGTAGAAGTTATTATGCAAAAATTATTCCAAAAGAAAATGCAAATGAATTTTTTGGTTTCTATAATATTTTTGGTAAATTTGCTGCAATAATTGGACCATTTATTATGAGTTTAATAACTACTTTAACACATAATCCAAGATATTCTATATTAGGTATAATTCCATTATTTGTTGTAGGTTATTTAATAATGTTACAATTACCAAAGGAAGAAAAATAATGGTTTTTAAATTTAGTTCTGGAAATACTTGGAAAATGAAAAGTGAATATAAAAAGCAAAAGTTTGATATAGATTTTGAAGCATTAAAGAAAAAAGAATTAGAAATTTTACAAAATTTTATTTCTTGTTGTGAAAAAATGAATTTAACTTATTATATTGGCTTTGGAACTTTACTTGGTGCAATTAGACATAAAGGTTTTATCCCTTGGGATGATGATGTAGATGTATGTATGCCAAGAGGGGATTATGATAGATTTGTAAAAGAGGCTAGTGAATATTTACCGGAAAATTATTTTATTCAAACAATGGAATCAGATCCAAAATATGCATTAAATTTTGCAAAACTTCGAGATAGCAATACTGCTCTTTTTGAAAAACATGTTTTAGATGTAGATATTAATCATGGAGTATTTATTGATGTTTTTCCGCTTGATGGATACATTAAAGGTCAAAATAAGGTATTAGATTTAAGAGTTAAGGAAAAACCAGTTTTTGAAGAGGCAGATACTAATGCTTTTTCAAATGCATTAAGTGGATTTGGCAAAAAATTTGTTTATAAATTAGGAGAAACTATACCTAATAAATTAAAAACTGATATTTCAAAAATGTCAGTTCCAAAAGATAATCCGAAGTTTGAAGATTGTGAGTATGTAGCATGTATGGTTGATAATTTTTATATTATGCCATTTAAAAGAGATTTTTTGGGAAAAGGAGTAAAAGTAGACTTTGAGAATTTGAAAGTTAATGCTCCAGAAAATTACGATGAATACTTAAAGGTTTTATATGGAGATTATATGAAGTTACCGCCAGAAGATCAGAGAGAAAATCATCATAATTTTCATTTAGCAGATGTAAATAAAAGTTTTAGAGAATATCAAGAAAAAAATTAAGCTATGATTACATAGCTTTTTTTATTGTTTTGTAGAATTTTTTTTTATTTTTTGATATAATAGTTACAGTTTTGCACTATTTATTAATTAAGGAAACAAATAGTATTTTAATATTTTATTAATAATAAAGATTTTAAGGAGGTGTATTATGAAAGAAGTTGTTGATAAACTTGTTGAATGGCTTAGGAATTCTGTTAAGGAAGCTAATTGTAAAGGTATTGTCTATGGCCTTAGCGGTGGAGTTGATTCAGCTGTTATTGCTGCGCTTTCAAAACTAGCCTTTGATGATGAATCTTTAGCTATTATGATGCCAATAAATAGTTCTTTAGAAGATGAAAAAGATGCTAAGTTGGTAATAGATAAATTTAAACTTAATGCAATTAAGGTTGACTTATCTAAGACCTATTCTATTTTTGTAGATTCTGTTGAAAAAGGGGATAATTCAATGGCTTATGCTAATGTTAAGCCAAGACTTAGAATGACTACTTTATATTATTATGCACAACTAAAAAGATATTTAGTAGTTGGAACAAGTAACAAATCAGAATTTACTGTTGGATACTTTACTAAATATGGAGATAGCGGCTCTGATCTTATGCCTCTTGTAGATTTTACAAAGAGAGAAATTTTTGAACTTGCAAGATTTTTGGGTGTTCCCGATAAGATAATTCAAAAGCCTCCAAGTGCAGGGCTTTTCGAAAATCAAACTGATGAAGATGAAATGGGATTTTCCTACGATGATTTAGAAAAATTTATTAATAATGAAAAAATGGATAAAAATGTAGAAGATAAAATAAAAAAGATGGTGAAAATTTCAGAACATAAGAGAAATTTTGCTAAAGGATTTAGGAGGTAGTTATGTCAGGACATAATAAATGGAGTACAATTAAACATAAAAAAGGAAAAGAAGATGCAAGAAGAGGAAAAATATTTACAAAACTTGCTCGTTATATAATTGTAGCAGTTAAAGAAGGAGGAGCAGACCCTGAATATAACCCTGCTTTAAAAACTGCGATAGAAAAGGCTAAAGCTGAAAATATGCCTAATGATAATATCGAAAGAGCATTAAAAAAAGCTGCTGGAGATGGAGATGCAAGCAACTATGAAACTATAATTTATGAAGGTTATGGTCCTGAAGGAATTGCAGTTGTAGTTGAATGTTTAACAGATAATAGAAATAGAACAGCTGCAGATGTAAGACATGCATTTGATAAACATGGTGGCAATCTAGGGCAAAATGGTTCAGTGCTATTTATGTTTGAAAAAAAAGGTGTTGTTGCTATCTCAAAAGATCAAGCTGAAGAAGATGATTTAATGGACTTTGCTTTAGAAAATGGTGCAAGTGATTTTGAATCTGATGATGAAGTTTATACAATTTATTCTGAAGTTTCTGACTTCATTACTTTAAGAGATGCTTTACAAGAAAAGGGATATACTTTTAGTGCTTGTGATTTGGAATATGTTCCAAGTAATAATTCACAAATTTCAAATCCTGATAATACTAAGAAAATGGTTAAGATGATAGATCAACTTGAAGATAATGATGATGTTCAAAATGTTTATCACAATTGGGATATACCAGAAGATTTAGATGTAGAATAATATGAAAAAAATATTTGCTTTTTTGATTTCTTTAAGCATAATTTTGTTTATTTTATTATATTCAATAGATTTTATGGCTAAGGATATTTCTTACTATAACAATTTTCATAATGAATATAAAATTGACGAGGAGTCAGGACTTTCTAAAGAATGGATAGAAAGTGCAAGTAATTCTCTGGTTGAATTTATTAAAAATGGTGATAAAGAAGTATTAAAAAATCATTTTAATGAAAAAGAAATTTCTCATATGGAAGATGTGTATAAACTATTTAAACTTGATAGGGTTGTTTATACATCTTTATTTATAATTACTTTGATAGTATTTATATATAAATTAATAAAAAATGATAAGTTATTTTTTAAATATATTAGAAAGTATATACTTATAGCATATATAGCTGTAATTTCTTTTTTAGGAGTCTGTTCTATGTTTTTTTCTGAGAGTTTTATTTATTTTCATAAGTTGTTTTTTAACAATGATTTATGGCTTTTAGATTATAAAACAGATTTAATGATAAGAATTTTACCGGAAGAATTTTTCTTTGTCTTATTTTTAAATGTACTTGTATTATCTACAATATGTATTCTTTTAATTTATCTTTTTCTTAAATTTAAAGATAATAAGTATAGTTAGGAGGAAATATGGAAGTAAAAATTGATAGAGTTGCTTTTTCTTTATTTGGAATTGATATAATGTGGTATGCAATTATCATCTGTTTTGGTATTATGGCAGGACTTTTTGTAGCAACAAAAAACTCCAAACTTAGAAATATTGAAGAGGATGAAATTTCAAACCTTTTGCTTTTTGCTTTACCGATAAGTGTAATTGGAGCAAGAATATATTATGTAATATTTGAATGGGAAAGCTATAAAGGCGATTTTTTATCTATAATTAATATAAGAGAAGGTGGACTTGCAATATATGGAGCTGTAATAGCTGCTGTTATTGTAGTTTACTTTTTTGGTAAATATAAAAAAATTGATTTTAGAGATTTAGCTGATGTTTGTGCTCCAGGATTAATACTTGGCCAAGCAATTGGAAGATGGGGAAATTTTATTAATCAAGAAGCTCATGGAACTGAAACTACTTTACCTTGGGCTGTTATTATAGATGGTAAAAAATATCATCCGACATTTTTATATGAATCAATTGGAAATTTTCTAATTTTTATATTTTTAATGATATATATGAGAAAATATCAAAAGAAGAAAGGTGAAATTATTTTGCTTTATGCAATTTTATATGGAATTGTAAGATTCTTCGTAGAAGGTTTGAGAACTGATAGCCTAATGTTTTTAGGATTTAGGGTTTCTCAAGTTCTATCACTTGTTGGTATAATTGTTGGAACTATACTTTTCTTTTTGAATAGAAAATATGGAAAGGACATTAATAATTTATAATTTATTACTTTAAAAAAATTTTTAACTACATAGATTAAATCTATGTAGTTTTTTTGTGAAAAAAATACTAAAAAAATAGAAAATTCACTCCACTTTTTTATGGAATTTTTAAAATTGTTGAAATTTACACATTTCTTTGTGATAATATTTATAAAAATTTTCAAAAAAAGGGTTGCAAAATATGAAAAAATGGTGTAAAATATAAGTGTAATAAAAAATGTGGGTTAATATGGAGTAAAATGGATTTGCAATTTTAGGAGGTGATGGCATTGTTTATTGGAGATTTTCCACATACTTTAGATGATAAAGGCAGATTAATTATGCCATCAAAATTCAGAAATGAGTTAGGATCTAATTTTGTAGTAACTCGAGGTCTTGAAGGCTGTCTATTTGTATTTACGGAAAAAAAGTGGACTGAATTTACAGAACAACTTAATTCAAAAGGTTTTAGCAAAAAAGATGTTCGTTCAATTACAAGATTCTTTTGTAGCTGTGCAATGAATGCAGATTTAGATAAACAAGGGAGATTTTTAGTAAATAAAAATTTACGTGAATTTGCTGAAATTGAAAGAGATGTTATGATTATCGGTGTTTCTGACAGAATTGAAATATGGTCTAAAGAAAAATGGGATGAATACAGTGAATCAGAATATAGTGACGATACTATTATGTCTGAAAGATTTGATGGTCTTGATTTTTAAGGAAATTATTTATGGAATTTAATCATATACCTATAATGTTAGATGAAGTAATAGATAATTTAGATATTAAACCTAACGGAATATATGTTGATCTGACTGTTGGAGGTGCTGGGCACTCAACAGAAATTTTAAAAAGAATAAAAAATGGAAAACTGATTTGTGTTGATCAGGATGAAGAAGCGTTGGTAGTTGCCAAAGATAGACTTTTAAAGATTTCAGATAATGTTTTATTTTATAAAAGTAATTTTGAAAATTTTAAAGAAATACTAGATTATTATGGAATTGATAAAGTTGATGGTGTTTTATTAGACATCGGTGTTTCTTCTTATCAAATAGATAATGGTCAAAGAGGTTTTTCTTATATGATAGATGCTCCATTGGATATGAGAATGGATAGAGATCTAAAAAAAAGTGCGTTCGATGTTGTGAATTATTATAGTTCTGATGAATTAGAATATATTTTTTACAATTATGGCGAAGAAAAATGGACAAAAAGAATTGTAGAATTTATTGTTAATTATAGAAAAGAAAAGTTAATAGAAACTACTTTTGAATTGGTTGATATTATCGAAAGAGCTATTCCAAAATCTGTTAGAGCTAAGGGAGGACATCCTGCAAAAAGAGTTTTTCAAGCAATAAGGATTGAGGTTAATAGAGAATTAGAAGTAATAAAGAAAGTTATTCCAGATATAGTAGAAAGACTAAATAAAGATGGTAGATTATGTATTATAACTTTTCACTCTTTGGAAGATAGAATTGTTAAGGAATCATTTAAAGAATTGGCAAGAGGTTGTATTTGCCCTAAGGAATTATATGTTTGTGTTTGTAATCACAAGCCAAAAGTAAAAATCTTAACAAAGAAGCCTTTGGTGCCTTCCAAAGAAGAAATGAATGATAACCCTAGATCGAAAAGTTCAAAATTGAGGGTTTGTTCAAAAATTTAGGAGGATGATTTATATGAGTATGGCTCAAGTAAAATATATGAATGTTTCAGGCGAGAGAATTTCAGAGAAAAATAAAAAAGCCTACGGAATTACCAGAGAATCCAGTTTATATAAAAATATTACACTTTTTATATTCACTTTTATTACATTAACTTTTAGTGTAGTAATTTTATATGGATATCTAAATATTGCTCAACAAAATAGAATGATAAATACACTTAACTCTGAAATTCGCTCGTTAGAAACAGAAAGAGATGATAATTATATGAAACTTGAGCCTTATAAATCTGTAGATAGAATTGCAAAGATTGCAAGACTTAATTACAATATGGATTTTCCTAAGAAGGAACAAGTTAAATATTTGGATAAGATTGATTAATTTCTTAAACTTAGACAAGGGGAGTTTAAATGAATAAAAAGAAATATAGTATTAAAAATAAAACAGTCTCTTCTCGTTCGGCTGTTTTATTTTTTATTTTTATCATACTTTTTAGCGTGATAATTATTAAATTGGCATATTTACAATTATATTCAAAAAATAAATATAGTGTTGAACAATTTAAAGATTCTGTTAGTTATACACCTCTTGAGGCGAAAAGAGGAACAATCTTCGATAGGAACGGGAATACTTTAGCTAAAAGTATTAGTGTTTATAATGGATATTTTTCTACTCTTGATTATAACCGTTATAAAAAATCTAGTGGGAAGATTAAAGATACAGAAACACAAAAACTAGATAAAATTTTTGAATTATTACAATTAAATAAAGAAGAAATTATAGAAAAAGCTGATCAATATAACAATTTATTGATACAAAAGGATATTACAGAAGAACAAAATTCAATTATAAAATCTAAAAATTCAATTATAATTAGTGTTAATAATAATAGAGAAGTTTATTTCTCAGTATTAGAATATGATAAGTTTAAACAATATTCACAAAAGGCTAAAGAAGCTGAAGAGAAAAAATTAGATGAAATTTTTGCAGCTCTTGAATTAGATAAGAAAAAAGTTTTTGACAGAGCTGACAGAGGAACGAATTTTAAAATAAAAAAGAGTATTAGTCCTGAATTGGCAAAAGAAATTAAAGAAATAAATTCATCAATAATTAGTGTTGAAATTGAACAAAGTAGAAACTATATAGATGGAACTTTGGCACCTTTTGTTGTTGGTCATGCAAATGAAAATGGTGGACAAAGTGGAATTGAAAATTATTTAAATGATTCTCTTTCAGGAACTGATGGATCTAAAAGAGTTATTAGAGAAAGTCTTAATAAATCAGTTGAAGATGTTGTTGAGGCAAAAGATGGTAAAGATATATATTTAACTATAGATAGTACTATTCAAAAATATGTTTCAGAATATGCTAAACAATATTATGATCAAGAAAAACCTATAAAGATGAGTGTAATTGTTTCAGATGTTACAAATGGGGATATTTTAGCAATGGATAGTTATCCAAAATATGATACTAATAATCCTAACGTTCCTCTTGACGATAATACTCTTAAAAGTTTTGAAAACTTAGATGAAAAAGAAAAGTTAAAAAAGATATTTTCTATGTGGAGAAATCCTGCTGTAAGTGATGCTTATGAACCAGGTTCTGTATTTAAACTTATAACAGCATCTTCATCTTTAGAAGAAAAGACAGATACTTTAGATTCAACTTTCTTTTGTAATGGATTTATAAGAGATATACCAGGGGTTACTCTTAGATGTTTTAATTGGCAGAATCCACATGGAAAAGAAACATTTACTGAAGCCTTAGATAATAGCTGTAACCCAGCTTTAGTTCAAATGGTTAGACATTTAGGAAGAGATAAATTTTACAGATATATAAATGGTTTTGGATTTGGAACTAAAACAGGAATTAATTTACCTGGAGAATCTAATGGACAAATTCCAAAGTCTGTATCCGATATAGGAGCGGCGGAACTTGCAACAATGAGTTATGGGCACGGCATTTCTGTAACACCTATTCAAATGATTATGGCTGCAAATGCAGTTGTTAATGGAGGTTATTTATTAGAACCTCAAATCAACATTAAGAATGTTGAAAAAGATGAAGATAATAAAATTAAAGTAAAAGATAATGAAGCTATCGTTAAAAATCAGATTATCTCAAAAGAAACAAGTGACAAAATGAGAGTAATCATGGAACATGGTGTAACAAATGGAATCGTAAAAAAAGTATATTCTAATAATGTAAGAATCGGTGGAAAATCTGGTACGACAATAAAAGCGGTAAATGGTAAATACGATGATCAAAAGACAATTGCTTCATTATATATAGCTTTTCCAATTGAAAATCCAAAATACAGCATTTTAATTGTATTTGATGAACCAAAGGTGAATGTAGGTGGTACAAGTGCGTGTGCTCCTTTGGCTAAAAAATTAGCAGAAGAAATTGCCGAATATAAACAAATAACTAAAACAAATGATAATACTGGAATCGTTAAAAGAACAAAAGTTCCAGATGTTAAAGGTCTAACTTTAGAATATGCATCAGAAATTTTAAAAGGACAATTTTTAAATTATAGTGTAGAAGGTTCTAGCTCACCAAAATCAATTGTGACTGCTCAAAGTGAAGAACCAGAAAAGAACTTAGTTGAGGGTAGTACAGTTAATTTAACTCTATCGGATGATGAAAAGGAAAAATTGTTAGTTGTTGATTTTTCGAAAATGAATTACGATCAAGCGATGGATGTTGTAAATAAAATGGGATATAAATACAAAACTTCAGGTGGTAAAGGAAAATTCGTCTCCTCTAATAAAGAAATTGGAAGTTATATTTCAAAAGACGAAGAATTAGTTTTAACCTTTGAAGATTAATTTAGGAGATGAAATAAATGAGAATAACAAATTTTACAATATGGAGTATTTTAGTTAGTTTTTTTCTAACAATTTTTATAGCAAAAGTTTCTATTCCATATTTAAGAAAATTTAAACTGGGTCAAAATATTAGAGATGATGGTCCGCAAAGTCATTTGTCTAAAGCAGGAACACCTACAATGGGGGGAGTGTTTTTTGTAATTGCAATAATTCTTACAACAGTTTGTTTAGGTAATTTTTCTAAAGAAGTATTTGCAGTATTGATTGGAATGTTAGGTTTTACATTAATAGGATTTTTAGATGATTTCTTTAAACTTATTATGAAAAGATCATTAGGTCTTACTGAAATTCAAAAATTAGTAATTCAATTTATAATAAGTATAGCTGTAATTATATTCATAGAGAAGGTAGTAGGAACAGATTTAAGATATCAATTAATTCCTTTTGTAAAAGGTGCAGTTAATTTTGGATGGTTTATTTATCCTATATTAATTTTTGTAATGATAGGAACGGCAAATGCAACTAATTTAACAGATGGATTAGACGGTCTTTCATCTTCTGTTTCAATTCCTGTGTTTTTAGGACTAGCTGTTATAAGTGCATCAAGATTTCCTAGCGTTGGGGTTTTCTCACTAGTATTTATGGCAAGTTTAATGGGATTTGTTATGTTTAATTCTTATCCAGCTAGAGTATTTATGGGAGATACTGGCTCAATGGCTTTAGGCGGTGCAATAGCCACAATATGTATATTAAATGGAATGATTTTTTATTTACCTATTATTGGTGGAATATACGTGATGGAAGCACTATCAGTTATTATTCAAGTAGTTAGTTATAAAACTAGAAATAAAAAAAGAGTTTTCTTGATGAGTCCGATACATCATCATTACGAATTAAAGGGATATAAAGAACCTCAAATTGTTACAGCTTTTGCAGTAATCAGTGGACTATTGTCAATTATAGCTGTCTATCTTTTCTTTCATATTTAATTAGGAGTGTTTTATGGAAATTTTAAATAAAAAAGTTTTAGTTATTGGATTAGGTTTATCAGGAATTTCAACTATAAAAACACTGTGCTCATTAAATGCGGACGTTTACTGTTATGATGATAAGGAAAAATCAGAATTACAAAATGTTTTTGAAAATCTTGAAAGGTATAATTATAAATTCATAAAAAATTATAAAGATTACACATTTGATTTTATAGTTAAAAGTCCCGGAATTAAACCTTCTAATGAAATAATAGAATATTTTACTTATAGAAAAGTTCCTGTTTATACTGACTTGGAATTAGCATATACATTATTTCCAAAAAGAAAAATTATTGCGATAACTGGGACAAATGGGAAAACTACTACAACAAGTTTAGTTGGGGAAATTTTTAAAACTGCAAATATTAAATCAAGAGTGGTTGGAAATATCGGAATAGGAATGCTTTGGGAGATTTTTAATTCAGATGATGAAACTGTAAATATTATAGAAGTTAGCAGTTTTCAGCTACATAATATTGAAAATTTTAAACCTTATATTGCTTCTATAGGAAATATTACTCCGGATCATATTGATTGGCATGGAAGTTTTGATAACTATATAGAAGATAAATTAAAAATATTTAAAAATATGGATAAAAATGGAAATCTTATTTTAAATATTGATGATGAAATTTTAGGTAAGATTAATGTAGAAAATACTAATGTAACAAAAATTTCTTTAAATAATAAAAATGCAGACTTTTATTTAAGTGAAAATAATTTTTATCACAATGATAAAAAGCTATTTTCTATGAAAGATTTAAAAATTTTAGGAAAGCATAATGCTCAAAATGTTTTAATTTCTTTGGCAATCTGTTATAATTATGGTATAATTATGGATACCATAATTTTTGCATGTAAAAATTTTGGTGGCGTTGAACATAGAATTGAGTTCGTTAGAGATTTTAATGGAATAAAATTTTATAATGATTCTAAAGGAACAAATGTAGATTCAACTATAAAAGCTATTGAGGCTTTAGAAAAACCTATAATATTAATTTTAGGTGGTTATGATAAAAATGTTGATTTTAATCCGTTATTTGAAAGTTTTAATGGAAAGATAAAGGCATTAATTTTAGTTGGAGATACAAAATATAAATTTTATGATACTGCAAAGAAGAATGGGTTTGAAAATAATATAATTGTTAATGATTATAAAGAAGTTATAGAAAAATGTATTGAAATTGCTGAAAGAGGTGATAATGTTTTACTTTCTCCTGCTTCTGCAAGTTGGGATATGTTTAAAAGCTATGAAGAAAGAGGAAATTTATTTAAGAAGTTGGTAAATGAATTATAATGAATAAATATGATAAATACACTAAGAAATTAGTCATGGTTGTACTATTTCTACTTCTGTTTGGAGGTATAATGGTATTTAGTACAAGTTGGCCATATAGCTATAGACTAAAAGGAAATGAAATAGAAATAATAAAAAAGCATACATTATTTGTAGCTTTATCTATTATATCGATATTTATTTTTTCACAAGTGAATATTTTGAAATTAAAAAAATATAGTAAAATAATTTTTATATTAGTTTTTTTAATGGGTTTTTTAGTGTATTCTCCAATAGGAATTAATGTTTATAATGCGAGAAGATGGATAAAAATAGGACCTTTAACATTTATGCCTTCTGATTTCATGAAAATTGCATCTATAATGTTAATGGCATATATTATTGATAAATATAAAAATAATTTTACTTTTAAAAATGTATTTTTTAAATATTTAGTAATTGTTGGGTTAGCATCATTCTCTGTTATGATTCAACCTGATTTTTCGAATACATTGATAATTATAGGGACTATAACAGCTATGTATATAATAGCTGGTATGGATAAAAAGGCAATAATGTTTTCTGGACTTGGAATATCTATTGCGAGTTTTGGAGTAATATATTTATTAAATTCAGGATATAGTAGAACTAGTAGAATTCAAGCTTTTATAAATCCTTTAAAGTATAGAGATTCAAAATCTTGGCAACTTATAAAGTCTCTTTTTGCTATAACAAATGGATCTCTTCTAGGTGTTGGTTTAGGAAATGGAAGACAAAAGTATACTTTATCAGAAGCTCATAATGATTTTATTTTTGCAACTATTGCAGAAGAATTTGGATTTATAGGTTCTGTGTTCTTAATTGGAGTATATATTTACTTGGCATATTTAGGAATAATGATTTCAAGAAATATTAAGAACTTATATGGAAGAATGGTAATACTAGGAATAACATTTTCAATAGGATTACAAACATTAGTCAATATTGGAACAGCTACTGGGTCAATTCCTCCAACAGGAGTAACTTTACCTTTTGTAAGTTACGGTGGTTCATCATTGGTTATGACTTCAATAATGATTGGAATTATTCTAGGAATTGTTAGACATGATACTAAAGGGAGATAATATGAAAGTTGTAATATCAGGAGGCGGAACAGGAGGACATATATATCCTGCTGTTGCGATAATTGAAGAATTAAAAAAAAGAGATGAAAATATAGAAATTTTATATATAGGTTCTAAGAACAGTATGGAAAGTGAATTAATTCCAAGTTTGAATATAAATTTTAAATCAATTGAAGTAATGGGATTACCAAGAAAAATTAATAAAAAGTTTTTTAAATCAATTTTTATTCTGTTTAAAGGACTATCACAAGCAAAGAAGATATTGAAGGAGTTTAAACCAGATATTGCAATAGGAACAGGGGGGTTTGTAACAGGACCAGTTTTGTATAAAGCTCATAAACTTGGAATTTATACAATATTTCACGAACAAAATAGTTATCCTGGAATAACTAATAGAATCTTATCTAGATATGTAGATTCAATGGCTGTTACATTTAAAGAATCAATAAAATTTTTTAAGAACAATGAGAAATGTGTAGTTACTGGAAATCCAATTAGAAATAGATTTCAAAATCTAGATAGAAAAGACTCTTTAAAGTTTTTTGAACTTGATGAAAATTCCAAGAATATTTTTTCTTTTGGGGGAAGTAACGGTAGTGAAGAGCTTAATAAAGCAATTTTAGGAATTTTAGATAAATTCTATGATAATAATAAAATTTCTTTAATTCACGTAACTGGAAAAAGCAATTATGATAAATTTTTAGAAGATATAAAAAATAAAAATATAAAATTAGGAAAGAATGTAAAAATTTTGCCGTATATGATTGAAATGGATAAAGCTTATGGAGTTTCAGATTTGGTTATAACAAGTTCTGGAGCAATAACATTAGCTGAAATATCAAAAATAGGCTTAGCAAGTATACTAATACCAAAAGCATATACTACAGAAAATCACCAAGAATTTAATGCAAGAGCGTATAAAGATATTGGTGCTGCTGAGCTTATACTCGAAAAAGACTTAAATTCTGATTTATTATGGGAAAATATAGAAAAAATAATTTTTGACAATAATAAACTTGAACAAATGAAAGATAGTGCAAAGAAGTTAGCAACTCCTAATGCAGTAAATGATTTTGTTTCAATTTTTTATGATAAATTTAAAGGGAGATAGATATGGCTGGAGATAACAGAAAAGGTAAGAAGCCTAAAATATTTGTAAAGAGTAACAATTCTGATAGTTCAGAAAATGATGAATTTTACGAATATGATAAGTTAAAGGCTAGCAGTAATGTTTTGGATGAATCTTTTTTTGAAGATTTCAAAAGTGTAGATTTTGAAAAATTAAATTACGAGAAAGAACATCCTGTTTCTGAAGAAATGGGGGAAGACACTTTTTCTTCTAATGATAATATTGAAGATGAAGTTATTCAAGAAATTCCTGAAAAAGATAATATGGCAGAAAATGAATTTCAAAGTTCTAGCTATTTAAATTTGAATGATACTAATTCAGATAAACAAGTTGAGTTAGAAGATGATGATGATTTTGGCAGTTTGGAATCCAATGAAAGCATTACACAAAAAGAAGCATCTGAAAATCTTTTTTATGATGAAGAAAATGGAGAAGAAGGTTCAATTTTTAATCAATATGAGATAGCTAATACAGAAGAATCAAGTAAAGAAAATAATTATGAATCATTGTTTGAAACTAGTCAAGTTGTAGCTAATGAATCAGAAGATGATGACGACTTTGGAAGTATAGAAGAAAATAATACTGAAGAAGATGATGATTTTGGCAGTCTAGATAATGATATTGATATGACTCAAACTACTTATGTGAACGTAAATCAAAAGGCAAATTATTATGATGAAGTTATTGATAGTCATAATGAATCAGAAGATGATGATGACGAAGATGATGATGAGTATTATATAGATAAAAAAGGTAATAAAAAGAAGAGAAAAAGAGGATTAAGACTTTTCTTGAAGTTTATGTTAACTTTTTTATTGGCCTGTGCAGGGATAATGGTTTATTTTGGACTTACTCATGATTTATTTAAGATTGATTATGTAAAAGTAGTTGGAAATGTAGCAAATGAAAAAGAACTTATAGTTTCTAAAAGTGGTGTAAATATTGGAGATAATATATTTTTAACATCTTCTAGTAAAATTGAAAAAAATTTAAAGGCTCTTTCAAATATTGAGAATGTAAAGGTTAGAAAAAATTATCCTAATATAATTGAAATAGAAGTAAAAGAAAATTATGTTAGTTCTTATATTAATACTGCTAGCGGGTTAACAACTATTGATAATTACGGTAAGGTAAAAGAGGTTGCAACTGACAATTCTAAGGCATCGGGAGCTCAATTAAAGGGAATTTCAGAAACTGATTTAAAAGTTGGAGAAGATTTTTCAAATGATACTACTAAAGTTAAATTCTTAGTAGACATTTTGTCCAAAGAATATTATCCAAATGTAGTTAGTATTGACTTTACAAATGATAAAGAAATAGTAATCCAAATGAAAAATTCTTTAAAAGTTACATTTGGTGATTTAAATGATTATGCAAAAAAGACACAAATAATTGGAATTTTACTTAAGAAAATTCAAGTAGAAGGAATAAATGCAAAAGAAATTATATTAAATGTTGGAGATAATCCAATAATAGTAAAAAAATAGTGGAATTTTATTTAAAAATTTAGTATAATAACAGTGGTTACCTAAAAAATAAGTAGAAAAGAATATAGGAGGAAATTAAAATGGCATTTGAAATGGAAGTATGTGGAAGTGGCTTAGCTAAAATTAAAGTCTTTGGTATAGGTGGTGGCGGAAACAACGCTATCTCAAGAATGAAACAATCTGGTTTAAGAGGTGTTGATTTCGTTGCAGTAAATACTGATAGACAAATTTTAAATTCTATTGACATAGAAACAAAAATTCAAATAGGAGAAAAGTTAACAAGAGGACTTGGTGCAGGAGCTAACCCATCAATTGGAGAAAAAGCAGCCGAAGAAAGTAAAGAAGAAATAATGAAATCTCTTGAAGGAACTGATATGGTATTTATTACTGCTGGAATGGGTGGTGGAACTGGTACAGGTGCTGCTCCAGTAGTTGCTGGCATTGCAAAGGAAATGGGCGTTTTAACTGTTGGTGTAGTTACTAAACCATTTACATTTGAAGGTAAAAAAAGAGCTGTTCAAGCTGAACAAGGAATTGAAGCACTTAAAGAAAAAGTAGATACATTAATTACTATTCCAAATGATAAATTGATTCAAATTTCTGAAAAGAGAACAACAATGTTAGAAGCTTTTGCCATGGCAGATGAAGTTCTAATGAATGGTATTCAAGGTATTTCAGATTTAATTGCTATTCCTAGTATAATTAATTTAGATTTTGCAGATGTTAAATCAGTAATGCAAGATCAAGGTGTTGCTCATATGGGTATTGGTGTTGCAAGTGGAGATAATAGAGCTGTTGAAGCTGCTAAAATGGCAATTAACAGTCCATTACTTGAAACTTCTATAGATGGAGCAAGTGCTGTTCTTCTTAATGTTACTGCAGCTAATGTTGGACTTTTTGAAGCTCATGAAGCTGCCGAATTAATTAGAGAAGCAATAGATGGAGATGCAAATGTAATTTTCGGTACAGGTGTTGATGAATCTCTTGGAGATGATATTAAGATTACTGTTATAGCTACTGGATTTGACCCTCTTGTAGCAGGTGGAATTAGAAAATCATCTGGTATTGAAAAAAAACTTGCATCAGATAAAAAAGATGATGGATTAGAGTTAGATATTCCAAGTTTCTTAAGATAATGAAATGTCCTAACTGCGGAGCGGAAACTACTAGAGTTCTAGATTCTAGAAATTCTATTGATAAAACTTATGTTAAAAGAAGAAGAGTTTGTGAGATTTGTGATTATAAATTTACAACATATGAGAAAATGCCTGAGTTTGTAATTTTTGTGTTAAAAAAAGATGGATCTAGACAAATTTTTTCTAGAAATAAAGTTTTTGCCGGTATAAAAAAATGTTGTGAAAAAAGAACTATTAAAGATAAAGAGATAGAGTCTGTTATAGATAATATTGAAAAAGATATTAGACAAAATTACAAAAATGAAATTAAATCTACTCAGATTGGGGAATTGGTTTTGAAATATTTAAAATCACTTGATGAGGTTTCTTATGTTCGTTTTGCAGCAGTTTATAAGGATTTTAAAGATATAAAATCATTTATGGAGTATTTACAAAAAGAATTTTAAGAGATGAATAAAAAATTCATCTCTTTTTTTGTCAAAAATTTTATAACTATATTTAAACATAATAATTAGAGTTTATGTACTTATTGTCAATTTTAATTTATTTTTTTTCTAAATTGTGATAAAATAATAGTGGATTAAGATTAATATTTTAATTTGTTTGAGGCATAATTGTCAGGGGAGTATTTTATGAAAAAAAATATTAAAAATATTATTATAATAGTTTTTATTATAGAAATTATTGGATTAGGATTAATTACTTATAATTCAATTGTTGAAAGAGGAAGAATTAGAAAAGAGAGAGAAAAGTATTATATTGTTACAGATATAAATCATAATGATGTTTTAAAAATTGAAAAAAAATACCTATCTCCGCAAGAATTAAATAAAATAGTAATTACTAAAGTAGAAAATGATAAAAAATATATTATTGAAGATAAAAAATTAATGGATGATGTTATTTCAAAGTTAGAGTTTAATAAATTTGTTTCTGATTCTAAACTTACTATGGATAACGAAGATATAACAATATCTTTTGAAAGTAATAATAATATTCTTAGTATTACATTATCCTCTGAAGGTAGGACTGCTAGTTTAAAATATAATGATGCGTCATTTTTAATAACTGTTTCAGATGATTTTTATAATTTTATTTATGAGTTATATTCTAAAATTTCTTAGGATTGGAGTTTTCTATGGACATAAAAGAATTAATTGAAAAACATGGTAATTCTAATGAAAATTGGTTAATTTTAGAATTTTTAACGGGTAAAAAAGCTGTTGAATTAAAAATGGAATTGACATTTTGTGTTGATTCTATATACAATGAATTTCTAGAAATAATAGAAAATAGAAAACAAAATTATCCATTACAATATATATTTGGAAAATGGGAATTTTATGGTTTGGAGTTGTTTGTTGATGAATCTGCTTTAATTCCAAGATTTGAGACTGAAATTTTGGTTGATGAAATTTTAAAATTGGATTGTAAAAAGGATAAAATTTTAGATATAGGCTGTGGAAGTGGAGCTATAAGTATTGCACTGGCTGATAATTTGAAAAAATCGTATGTTTATGGTATTGATATAAACAAAGAAGCTATAAAATTATCAAATAAAAATAAAGAAGAGTTGAATCTAAAAAATGTGGAATTTTTTGAAAGTGATATTTTTTCAAATATAAAGGAGAAAAATTTTGATATTATAGTTTCAAATCCTCCTTATATTGATGAGATCGACATGAAAACACTGGAAAAAGAATTATCTTTTGAGCCTCAAAATGCCTTATATGGTGGAAAAGATGGATTATTCTTTTATAAAAAAATAATTTCGGGGTCCTTGGATTATTTATCAGCAAATGGAGTTTTAGCTTTTGAAATAGGATATAATCAAATGAAAATTATTTCTAATTTACTAATTGAAAATGGATTTGAAATTTTACTTCAAAAAAAAGATTTTGCAGGTTTTGATAGAATAATAATAGGTAAGAGGAGATAAAATGAGTTTAATTAGCTTGTTTTTAGTGTTTTTATTCATTGGAGCATATAATTTTGGTGGAGGATATGCAATGATTCCACTGATTATATCTATGGTTGTAGATAAATATGCTTGGATTGGAATGAATGACTTTATAAATTTTGTTACAATTTCACAAATAACACCAGGTCCAATTGCGATAAATCTTGCAACATTTGTAGGATATACTGTAGGTAACGGAGTTATTGGATCTATTATAACTACTATGGCAGTTGTTTTACCAAGTTTTATTTTAATTACTTTAATTGTTTTTTTTATGCAAAAATTTAAAGATAATGTACATATAAAGAACTTTTTTGTTGGGATCAGACCTGTCGTACTTGGATTGATTGCATCTAGTTGTGTGTCTGTTATTGATTCTGACTTTTATACTATATATTCGATAAGTACTTTTGGAATAATATTTTACTTAACTACTTATAAAAATTTACATCCGATAATTGCAATTTTTTTAACTGGTATAATCGGAATGTGGATTATTTAGGAGGTAATTATGTTATTTCAATTATTTAAGACTTTTTTGTGGATAAGCACTCTGACGGTTGGTGGTGGAGCTGCGATGATTCCGGTTATAAATAAAGAAATTGTGGAAAAAAGGAAATATATGACTCAAGAAGAATTTTTAGATGCACTTGGAATAGCACAAAGTGTTCCAGGAGTTTTGGGTTGTAATATTAGTATTATTGTAGGATATAAGATAAAGGGTTTAGCAGGAGCTTTGGTTTGCTTATTTTGTTCAATTTTTCCTGCTTTTATATCAATTCTTATAATAGCAATGTTTTTTAAGGATATGAGTGCGAATTACTATGTCAGTAAATTTTTTATTGCAGTTAAACCAGCTTTAATAGCAGTGCTAGCTTCTGCTGTTGTAATACTTGGAAAAAAGACAAAGTTAAAGGCTGTTCACTATATTTTTAGTTTATTAGTTTTAATATTAGTTAGTTATTTTAAAATAAGTCCATTTCTAGTAATATTTTTAGGCGGATTTGGTTATGTTTTATATTGTAAGTTTTTAGTGGATAGACATTAATTAAAGATGATAAAATGATTCTATCTGAATTTGGAGGAAATTATGATTGATGATAGATATGATGAAGAAGAGAAAAATAGTAATGAACAGGAAGAAAAGAATTTTTGGAAAATTTTCTTTGATTATGCGAAAGTTATAATTCTTGCACTTTTAATAAGTTTTGGAATAAGAACTTTTGTTGTTACAAGTACTATTGTAGATGGAAGAAGTATGAATCCAACTGTAAATCATGGGGATAGACTTATGGTTAATAAAATATTTTTTATGAAAAAGAATATAACTCGTGGAGATATTATTGATTTTTACGTTCCTGATGCAAAAAAATATTATTTAAAGAGAGTTATAGCTGTTGAAGGAGATACTGTTGAAATAATTAATGACAGAGTTTATTTGAATGGAAAAATATTGGAAGAGAATTATGTGAGTACAAAAGTTACTGCGCCACATAATAATACTACAAAATGGGAAGTGCCTAAAGGTTATGTTTTCGTTTTGGGGGATAATAGATCAAATAGTAGAGATAGTAGAGATTTAGGAGTTGTTCCAAGATCTGACATTGTTGGGAAAATTGTATTTAGATACTATCCTTTTAATAATTTTGGAGGGTTAAAATAATTTATGAAAATTGAACAGAAGAATATTAGAAATTTTTCTATAATTGCACATATAGATCATGGGAAATCAACTCTTGCTGATAGATTAATAGAAAAAACAGGGATGATGACTAAAAGAGAAATGGAAGAACAGGTTTTAGATAGTATGGATCTTGAGAGAGAAAGAGGTATTACTATTAAGCTAAAGGCTGTAAAACTTTTCTACAAAGCAAAAGACGGAGAAACTTATGTTTTAAATCTTATTGACACTCCGGGACATGTTGACTTTACTTATGAAGTATCAAGAAGTCTTGCTGCTTGTGAGGGAGCTATTTTAGTTGTTGATGCAACTCAAGGTGTTGAAGCTCAGACACTTGGAAATGTATATTTGGCATTAGAACAAGATTTAGAAATTTTACCAGTTATAAATAAAATAGATTTACCGTCAGCTAGAATTGATGAAGTAAAAGATGAAATTGAAGAAATAACAGGCTTTGATACAGAGGGAATTCCTTTAGTTTCTGCAAAAGAGGGACTTAATATTGAAGATGTACTGGAAGATATTGTAAATAATGTACCTGCTCCAACTGGAGATGAAAATGCACCACTTAAAGCACTTATCTTTGATTCATATTATGATTCATACAAAGGTGTTGTTTCCTATGTTCGTGTAGTTGAAGGAACTTTAAAAGAGGGAATGACTATTTATATGATGGCAACTAAAGGAAAATTTGAAGTAACTGAAGTTGGTTATACTGCTTCAGGAAATGTTCAAACTGGAGAGCTAAAAGCCGGAGATGTAGGTTATGTAGTTGCAAGCATAAAGAATGTAAAAGATGCAAGAGTTGGGGATACTATTACAGATTTTGAAAATATGACTGACTCAGCTTTACCTGGATATAAAAAAGTTATTCCAATGGTTTATTGTGGAATTTATCCCGCAGAAGGGGAGGATTTTAACAGTGTAAGGGAAGCTTTAGAGAAACTTCAAGTAAATGATGCTTCTCTATCCTTTGAACCTGAAAGCTCTGTCGCACTAGGCTTTGGATTTAGATGTGGATTTTTGGGACTATTACATATGGAAATTATTCAAGAAAGACTTGATAGAGAATTTGATTTGAATATAATTACAACAGCTCCATCTGTAATCTATAAAGTTGCTAAAAAAACAGGAGAAATACTTGAAATTCAAAACCCAAGCAATTTACCTAAAGAAACTGAAATAGAATATATGGAAGAACCTATTGTTGAGGCAAATATTATGACTCCAAAAGACTATGTTGGAACTATTATGGATTTATGTCAAAATAAAAGAGGTATTTTTGAGAATATGGAATATCTCGATCAACATAGAGTAAGTCTTAGATATATTTTGCCGTTGAATGAAGTTATTTACGATTTTTTTGATGCATTAAAATCAAAAACTAAGGGTTATGCTTCACTTGATTACGAGTTAAAAGGATATCAACGTTCAGATTTAGCTAAATTGGATATTTTAATTAATGGAGATTTAGTTGATGCCTTTTCAATAATTGTTCATCGTGAAAAATCTTACGAAAGAGCGAGAAATATAGTTGAAAGACTTAAAGATGAAATTCCTAGACATCAATTTGCAGTACCTATTCAAGCTTCAATAGGTTCTAAAGTAATCGCCAGAGAAACTGTAAGAGCTTTGAGAAAAGACGTACTTGCAAAATGTTATGGTGGAGATATTTCAAGAAAGAGAAAATTACTCGAAAAACAAAAAGAAGGTAAGAAGAAAATGCAACAAATTGGTAGCGTAGAAGTACCTCAACAGGCATTTTTAGCTGTATTGAAATATGATGAAAAATAGATAAGAAAGCCTATTATAAGATAGGCTTTTTGCTTAATAGGAGAAAAAATGAAAAGATTGGGATTATATATTCACATTCCTTTTTGTGATAGAATATGTAATTATTGCGACTTTACAGCATTTCAAGGCGCAAATTCTAAAATTAAAGAGTATGTAGAAGCTTTAAAAAAAGAAATTGAATTAAAAGGAAATAAAAACTTTTTAATAGATTCTATTTTCATTGGAGGAGGAACTCCGAGTTTTATTGACGGAAAATATATATTTGAAATTTTAGAAAAAGTAAAGGAAAATTTTACAGTCCTTGATAATATTGAAATATCAATTGAAACAAATCCGAAAACTTTTGATAAGAAAAAATTAGAATACTATAAAAGTGCAAAAATAAATAGAGTATCAATAGGAGTACAAAGTTTTAATGATGTAATTTTAAAAGAACTTGGAAGAAATCACAATTCCAAAGAAGCCTTTGATAGTATTGAATTGGTAAAAAAATTTGACCTTGATTTAAATTTAGATTTAATTTTCGGTTATCAAAGTCAAACAATAGATGATATTTTATATGACTTAGAAATTGTAAAAAATATAAATCCCGAACATATCTCTTATTATGCTTTGATTATTGAAGAAAAGACGAAATTTAAGGCATTACAAAATGCAGGAAAATTGGATTTTTTAGATGAAGAAACTGAAAGAAAAATGTATCATCTAATCGTAGAAAAATTAGAAGAAATGGGATTGAATCAATATGAAGTTTCAAATTTTGCTAAAGTCGTGAAAGAATCTGTTCATAATAAAAAGTATTGGAATTGTAAAGAGTATTTAGGACTTGGGATTTCTGCTCATTCCTATTTAAATGATGAAAGATTTTCTAATACAGTTAATCTTTCAAAATATATAAAAGAATTACAAAATGGAAATATTCCTGTAGATTTTAGAGAAAAATTGGATATGCCTACAAAAAAATTTGAATATATCATAATGAATATGCGTTTAAAAGAGGGGTTTTTGATTTCAGATTATAATAGACTTTTTGAGTCTGACTTTTTAGAAGAGAATAAAAAAGCTGTAAAAATAGGATTAGAAAATAATGTAGTCGAAATTAAAGATGATAGAATATATTTTACAAAAAGAGGTTTTGACATAATGGACAGCTTTTTTGTAAATTGTAATTTAAGGGAAATAAGGTGATAAAATGGTATTACTTAGAAAAAAATTAGAAAATATTAATTTAAAATATGAAAAAATACTAAGAATTATTAATACCATATTTAATATTTTATGGGTTTTGGTATATTCAATTTATTTTATAATATCATTTTACTTATTGGATTTTCAATTATCCTATGTGCTTGATTTTTTACAAATTCTATTAGGATTTATTTTTATATTTAACAGTATGAATATGATTTATTTTATGTTAATTAGATATACTAAATTTAAACTTAGTTTTATAAATCCATTAAATATATTAGTTAAAATTTTAGCTTTTTTAAATATGAATTTACTATTATATATTTCTATTTTTAAATCTGAGTTTTTATTTTACAATCACTTTTTAACTTTATTTAATTATTCGTATATTATATTTTTAAGTTTTGAGTTATTCTTTATTTTATATAATATTAATGATGTAAAATTTAAAATTAAGGATAATGAATTTCCAAAAAATAATGATGTAAATAAATGGTTTGACAACGAATATTTCGGTTATAGTTTACAACTTAAAGAATTTCTTAATAGAGATGTAAAAGACTATATTAAGACAAATCACGAGAATTTAAAATTTTTAGAAGAATTTATTTTTAGTAAATTTCCAACTGAAAATGATTTGATAAGAGAGAAATTTTTACTTGAAAAAAATAAAAATATTGATATAAATTCATTTGAGTTGATTTTAAAAGCTATAAATAAAGGGGTAACTATAGCAATAGCATTTATAATAAAAACAGGATTAATATCTACAATTATCATTTCATCATTTATTTCAGCAGTTTTTGCAACTATAAGATTAATTTTGACATCAATAGCAGTTAAAATTTCTCTATTTATAGGAAAAAACAATATTACAAAAGCAGAAGATTTGAAAACATATCTAAAGGTAGGATTTTTAGTTTTTTTAATTATGATTTTAATATTGGCTTTGGATAATTTAAATCTTATTATTAAAAATTCAATAAAAAATAAAAAGAATCGAAAATATAAAGAAAACTATTTAAAGCTAGTAAGATATATATGTGATAATTATGATTGTTTAAAAAATAGAGGTAAATAATATGAAAGCTGTACTTTTTGATATGGACGGAGTCCTTATAGATTCAGAAATGTTTTACATGAAGGGAACTTATGATTGGATTTCTAAAAGGGGTTTTAAAGGAAAACTCGAAGATACTTTTAGACTGATTGGAACGAATATGGAAGGAACATATAATTTGCTGTATGAAATGCTCAATAAAAAATATACAATTTCTGAGATAGAAGAAGAAAATAGAAAGTATTTTTTAGAACATCCTATTGACTATAAAGCAATTCTAAAGCCTTTTGTAAAAGAAATTTTAGTATTTTTAAAAAAACATAAAATAAAAACTGCTGTTTGCTCATCAAGTCCTAAAAAGACAATTGAAAAGGCTCTAAAAGATTGTGAAATTTTAGAATACTTTGACTTCATAGTGAGTTCGGATGAAGTCAAAAAAAGTAAACCAAATCCAGATGTTTATCTAAAAGCCTGTGAAATTTTACAAGTGTCTAATGAAGATGCCTTTGTAATAGAGGACTCAACAAGGGGAATAGAAGCAGGAAAAAATGCAAATATAAAAGTAATCGCAATAAAAGATAAATTCTTCGGACAAGATCAGAAAAAAGCAGATTATATCTTTGAAGACTTAGGAAAAGTTTTAGAATTTTTTAAAGGAAAAATAGAATAAGAATTCCTTATAAATAACCAATATCCATTAATAAAATCTATTTTACATTATATTTTCTTTGTTGTAAAATATATGCAGGTATTTATTTTAGGAGGATATTATGAAAAAATATTTAAAAAAATTAACGGCTCTTTTAGCAGTTTGTATTATGTTTACTGCTTGTTCAGGACAAAAACAAAATACTGAAAAGAAAGAGGAAACAAATAAAACTGAAAGCAAGTCTGATACTGTTAATGCACAAATTAGTTTTAGTGGTTCTTCAACTTTAGCTCCTGTAATCAATAAGATTGCTACAGATTTTATTGAAAAATATACGACTTGGGATAAGGTTGATTCTTCATTGCCAAAAGAAAATATAACTATTTTTGTTTCATCTGGTGGTTCAGGTGCAGGAGTTAAGGCTGTTCTTGATAAAGTTGCAAATTTTGGAATGCTTGCTCGTGATATTAAGGATTCAGAAAAAGAAAAGGTTAAGGATTTAGAGTCTTTTACTCTAGGTCTTGACGCTCTTTGTATTTGTGTTAATCCTGATAATAATATTTTAAAAGCTAAAAATGGAAATTTGACTAAAGAAGAAATCATAAAGATTTTCTCCGGAGAATATAAAACTTGGAAACAAGTAGATCCATCTTTACCTGATGAAGAAATTGTAGTTGTAACTCGTGATTTAGGTGGTGGGGCTCATGAAGTTTTCCAAAAGAAAATAATGAAAGATGTTAAGGTTAGAGAAGATGCAATTCAAGCTCCTTCAATGGGCGCATTAGTTTCAAAAATTATTGAAAATAAAAATGCTATTGGATATGCATCATATGGTATTACTAATCAAAACCAAGGAAAGTTAATTCCTATGAAAGTTGATAACGTTGAACCAACTGAAGAAAATATTTTAAATAACAGTTACTATATTTCAAGACCTTTAATCATTATGAAGAGTGGAAAATTAACTGCAACTGAAAAAGTATTTGTTGATTTACTTCAATCAGAAGAAGGAAAGAAAGTTATAAAAAGTATGGGATTCATACCAAGCAAATAATATTGGACAACCTTATTGTTTTGAAATAAAATTTAGAAAATACTGAGGAATACTTTTTGTATTCCTCTTTTTTGGAGTAATTATGAAAAATAAAGTTTTTAAATACACGGTCTATATTTTTACATTATTTACAATTTTACTTTTGTTGACTCTAATAGTCTTTTTGTATAATCAGTCCTTACCTTTTTTTCTTAAAAATAATTTTCTAAAATTTATTTTTGGAAGAGTTTGGAATGCAACTGAAGTTTCCGGAAGTTTTGGAATTTTTAATATTTTATTAGCTAGTATATTTATATCTATTCTAGCTTGTATAATTTCACTTCCAATAGCTATTGGAACAGCTTTATTTATATGTTTTTATACAAAAAAATCGAAAGTTTTACTCGTATGGCTTATAAACATTTTGGCAGGTATTCCGTCAATAATTTATGGTTTTTTTGGAATGATTATAATTGTAAAAAATATCGAAAGAATATTTAAGATTTCTGCTGGAGAAAGTGTCCTCGCAGGAAGTATTATTTTATCAATAATGATTTTACCTTATTTTGTTTCAAACCTTATTGAAACAATTGAACTTATTAAGAAAAAATATCAAAGAGATTCTGATGCTTTGGGAATAAGTAAAGAGTATTTTATAAGAAAAGTGGTTTTAAAGAAATTACATTTTTCAATTTTAACAGGCTTTATGATTTCATTCTCCAGAGCAATAGGAGAAACAATGGCAGTTATGATGGTTATAGGAAATGCACCGATTTTTCCAAAACTATTGTCAAAAGCACAGACTATTCCATCGCTTATTGCACTCGAAATAGGGATGAGTGAAGTTTATAGTGAACATTATTATGCACTTTTTGCAAGTGGATTTATACTTTTGATTTTAGTTTTAATCATTAATATTTTATTATTTATTATTAATAGAAAGAGTAGAATTTATGATAAGATTTAAAGATAAGTTAATTAAACTTTTTGCATATATATCTATTTTTATAGTTATGACAGCAATTTTTTTGATATTTTCTTTTGTATTTTTTAATGGAATTTCAGGAATAAATTTAAAATTTTTAACGGAAAATCCTAAAGGAATGCCACTTGGAGTAGATGGTGGTATAAGAAATGCGATAATAGGATCATTTTTGTTGATGATATTATCTATGTTTTTTTCAACAGCTTTAGGGATTTGTTTTGCAATTTATAATAAAATATTTTGTAAATCAAAAATAATTAAAATGCTTTTGAGTTTTCTTATTCAATGTATTTCATCAATTCCGTCAATTATAATTGGACTTTTTGTCTATGGATTTTTTATAGTAACTTTAAATATTCCAAAGAGTTTATTTACAGCAAGTATAGCTCTTTCACTAATGGTTTTTCCTTTTGTGGAGCTAAATGTTGAAAAATTAATTGAAGAATTTGACAGACAATGTATAAGAGATAGCTATGCATTAGGAATTGATAAAATTTATATGTGTAGGAAGTTAATTTTACCTACTATTTCCAATAAAATAGTTTCAATTTCAATTTTAGCAGGAAGTTATGCCGTAGGAGCAACTGCACCTTTGCTTTTGACGGGAGTTGTATTTATGGCAAAACCAAATGGATTATTTACTCCTATTATGGCTTTACCATTCCATTTGCATATGTTACTAAGCCAATCAGTTGCAACTGAAAAAGCTTATGCGACAGCTATGGTTTTGATTGGACTTTTAATAATATTAAATTTATTATCTGAAATAATAATGAGAAATATCGGAGGTAAAATAGTTGAATATATTAGAAATAAAAAATCTTAGTATTTTTTACAAAGAAAAAATCATTTTAGAAGATGTTAATTTAGATATAAAGGAAAATGAAATAATCTGTATAATGGGAAGTTCAGGCTCTGGAAAATCTACTTTACTTTCTTGTTTGAACGGATTTTTAATTGAAAATGGTGGAAATTATACGGGAGATGTATTTTTTAGAGGAGAAAATATTAAAAACATCAAACCAATTGAATTAAAAAGAAAAATCTCTACACTTTTTCAAGACTCTAAACCTTTTGACTTTTCAATAGAAAAAAATATTACCTATGCAATGGAATTTTATGAGGGAAAAGTTAAGAATAAAAAAGAGAAAGTTAAAAATTTATTGGAAAGTGTAAATTTATATGATGAGGTAAAAGACAATTTAAGCCTTTCTCCTTCAAAATTATCAGGGGGACAAAGACAAAGACTTTGTATTGCTAGGATGCTTACAACTTGCCCAGAAGTTTTGATTTTTGATGAACCTTGTTCTTCTTTGGATGAAAATAATTCCATAATAATTGAATCTCTTATAAAAGAACTTTCAAAAAAATATACAATAATAATTTCAACACATAATGAAAAACAAGCGAATAGACTTGCAGATAGAATAATTAGAATAGAAAACAAAAAATTAGTTTAAATGTTTATAATCTCACTTTAGTTGGGTATACAATAATAGTGAGATTTTTAGTTCGGAAATTTATAAAACTTAAGTATTGATATATTTAAGTTTTTTTCTTTAGTACATATTATACGGAGGAAGTTTATGGTAAAAACGTTAAGTAAGAGTATAAGGGAATATAAAAAAGACTCGATTATGTCTGTTATTTATATTGTCTTTGAAGTTATTATGGAATGTATAATTCCTTTTATTCTTGCAAATTTAGTAAATGGAATAAGATCAAACATTCCAATTAGAGATTTATTTAATCAAGGATTAATTCTTGTTGTAATGGCAATGCTATCTTTAACTTTTGGAATATTAGCGGGAAAGAAAAGTGCAGTTGCATCTGCAGGTTTCGCTAGAAATTTAAGAAAAGATATTTTTGAAAAAGTTCAAGGATTTTCTTTTGAAAATATAGATTCTTTTTCTAATTCGTCATTGCTTACAAGACTTACAACTGATGTTACAAATGTTCAAAATGCTTATATGATGACAATTAGAATGGCAATCAGAAGTCCATTTATGTTTGTTTTCTCTTTTGTTATGTCATTTATTATGGGTGGAAAACTTGCATTTATTTTTGTTATAGTTGTTCCAATACTTTTAATTGGACTTGCATTTATACTTATAAAAGCGATGAAAATTTTCAAAAAAATATTTTATAAATATGATGATATGAATAATACTATTCAAGAAAATATAAAGGCTATAAGACTTGTAAAATCTTTAGTTCGCGAGGATTTTGAAATTGAGAAATTTGATAAAGTTGCAAGTGAAGTAAAACATGATTTTACAATTGCAGAAAAAATAATATCATTGTATGCACCTTTAATGCAATTTTGTTTATATGTAGATACTGTTTTGATTTTGTTTTTAGGTTCTTATGTTATAGTAGCTGGAATTAATCCAAATTTCAATGTTGGACAGATATCTGCACTTATGACTTACAGTTTTATGATTTTGAGCAGTCTAATGATGTTTTCAATGGTTCTTGTTATGTTAACAATGGCAATGGAATCTTCAAAGAGAATATCAGAAGTTTTAAATACAGAATCAACTATAACAGACGAAAAGTCATTGCATAAAGTATTAAATAGTGGAGAAATTGAATTTAAAAATGTCGTTTTTAGATATTCAGAGGACGCAAAAGAAAATGTAATTAATGATGTTTCATTTAAAATTCCTTCTGGAAGTACGGTTGGGATAATTGGAGCTACCGGTTCTGGAAAGAGTACATTAGTTCAATTAATTCCTAGACTTTACAATATAAATTCTGGAGAAATTTTAATTGACAATATTAATATCGAAAATATTGACATTGAATTATTAAGAGAAGAAGTAGGTATGGTTCTTCAAAAAAATACATTATTCTCCGGAACAATTCGAGAAAATTTAAAATGGGGAAACAAAAATGCAACTGATGAAGACCTTGATTTAGTTTGTAATATTGCTCAAGCAACTGAAATTATAAACAAAATGCCTAATGGTTATGATGAATATATTGAACAAGGTGGAGCAAATCTATCAGGTGGTCAAAAACAAAGACTTTGTATTGCAAGAGCATTACTTAAGAAACCAAAAATTTTAATTTTTGACGACTCCACTTCTGCTGTTGATACAAAAACAGATGAATTGATAAGAAGAGGTTTACAATCCTATATGCCTGAAACTACAAAAATTATAATCGCTCAAAGAATATTATCCGTACAAAATGCAGATATAATTTTGGTAATTGAAAAGGGCAAAGTAGTTGCTAGTGGAAATCATGAAACTCTAGTAAGACAAGAGGGATTATATCGTGATTTATATTTAACACAAGGAGGAGTTGTAGATGAAAAATAGTAAAAAATCAATTTTATTCAGAGTAATAAAAGAAGTATTTACAGTTTATCCTGTACTGTTTCCATTAGTTTTAGTTGGTATTGTTTTTACTGCCGGGGTTAGCTCAATTCCAAGTTTATTTATTCAAAAAATTGTAAGTTTACTTGAAGCTAGAGATCCTTCAGTTTCATGGTCTGTTTTTTCAAAAGAAATGATTACTTTAATCTTGATATTAATTGGAGTAGATATACTTTCTTTGATATTAACAGCTGTATATAATCTTGCAATGGCTACTATAACACAAGGAACTCTTTATCATATGCGAAAAAAGATGTTTGTAAAAATGCAAACTCTTCCTTTAAAGTATTTTGATACTGAAGGTCATGGGGATATAATGAGTTATTATACAAATGATGTTGACGCCTTAAGACAGATGATTTCTCAAAGTTTACCGAATGTCTTAGCATCATTAGTTGTTGTTATAACAGTTTTTGGCATAATGTTATATTTTAGTTTCTGGATGACACTTACCGTTCTACTAGGTGTTGTTGCTATGTATTTTGTAACAAAATATGTTGGTAAACATTCAAGAAAATACTTCATTGAGCAACAAAAATCATTAGGTAAAACTGAAGGTTATTTAGAAGAAATGATTTATGGACAAAAAGTTGTAAAAGTTTTTAATTATGAAGATGAGTCAATGAAAAAATTTAATGAAGTAAATGATAAATTATTTGATGATTCTCAAAAAGCAAACTCTTATGCTAATATACTTGGACCAATTTTAAATAATATAGGAAATATTCTATATGTTGTTGTTGCAATTGTTGGAGGACTTTTAATATACTTTAATGTATATAATTTAAGTCTTTCAGGTATGGCAATTAGTATAAGTATAGTAGTTCCATTTTTAAATATGACAAAGCAATTTTCAGGAAATATCAACCAAGTTTCAATGCAATTAAATTCAATTATTATGGGTTTAGCAGGTGTTGAAAGAGTTTTTGCGCTAATTGACCAAGAACCTGAAGTAGATGATGGAAAAGTTGAAATAGAACAAGAAAATGACAAATATGAATTTGTAAAAGAAAATGGTGAAAAAACTGAAGTTTTAGGAAATATTGATATAAAAAATATTGTTTTCGGATATAATAAGGAAAAAACAGTTTTAAAAAATATCAGTATTACTGCTAAACAAGGTGAAAAAATTGCACTTGTAGGAGCAACCGGAAGTGGTAAAACTACAATTGCCAACCTTATAAACAGATTTTATGATGTAAATAGTGGAGAAATTTTATTTGACGGAATAAATGTAAATTCAATAAAAAAAGCTGACCTTAGAAAAAATGTAGGTGTTGTTTTACAAGAAACAAATCTATTTACGGGAACAGTTTTAGAAAATCTTAGATACGGGCATTTAGAAGCTACAAGAGAAGAATGTATCGAGGCATGTAAAAAAACAGGTGCTCATGAATTTATAATAAAACTTCCAGAACAATATGATACAGTATTAAGAAGTGGTGGAGAAAATTTATCTCAAGGTCAAAGACAGTTACTTGGAATTTCAAGAGCATTACTTGAAAATAAACCTGTTCTTATTTTAGATGAAGCTACTTCTTCAATAGATACAAAAACAGAAAATGTTGTTCAAAAAGCCATGTATGTCTTAATGGAAGGTAGAACTGTATTTATAATTGCTCATAGACTTTCTACAATTTCAAACTCTGATAGAATAATTGTTCTGGATAATGGAGAAATTTTAGAAATGGGAACTCACGATGAGTTGATTGAAAAACAAGGAAGATATTATCAATTATATACAGGGAAATTTGAATTGGATTAATAAGTTAAAAAATCAAAGTCTGTAATTTGACTTTGATTTTTTTGTGTTATATAATGGTATTATACATTAACAATATAGAGTGTAGAAATTATATACTTTGTATTCTGCAGAACATATAATAAATAATTCAAAGATGGGAATTGATATTTATGAAAAAGAATAATTTAAGTTTAGATTTAAGTTTAGAAAATAGATTATATCATAATACTTTTAAAAAAATTATTAAGATAATATTATTATATTTAATTTTTAAGCTTATATTAAGTCTATATTTTATGTATAATGTTCATATGTTCAAACAAGAATTTTTGCATGGTAAAAAGTTAGTATTTGAAGTTGATGGAATAGGTTACGATATAGATACTATTGAAGAAAAAAAAGAAATTATTGACCTGATAACTGATTTTTCTAATAAAAGTGAAAGAATTTATTTTGCACCTTATAAATGCTTACCTAGAGTAGAAATTTCTACAGATAGTTATTATGTAAATGCTTATGAATGCTATAATTATTATTTTAGATTTATGTTAAGGGATTTTTCTGTTGGAGGAAGGTATTTAAAAGAAAAGTCATTAAATAAATTGTTTGAAAAATATGGAAAAAAAGATTTTTTTGCTCTTGAGGGTGAGTTTTCAAATATTTCTGATGTTTATAAACAAATAAGGGAAAATAATAGAAGTTTTGATATCCATTCATTTATAGAAGATAAAGAGGACGTTGATGGAAAAACAATTTATCACTTATATAAAATTTATAAAGGTGCAAAAATATTAGATGGTTATGAAATAGTCGTTAAAGATAATAAATTTAAAGTTACAAAAGTTGAGAATAAAAAATTTGATATAAAAGTTGATGATGCTCTTTCAAAATTTGGAATAGATAGATATTTAAAGTATAGAGAAGATAAAACTGGAGAAAAATTGAAAGTAATTAAAACTGAATTTATTCATCAAGATGGTAAATTTTATAATCGTTATGAAGTAGAAGTTTCTTTTAATGGAAAAAAATCTAGAATTTTTCTATATGAAGAAAAATATGTAGGAAAATAATATTGTAAAGATAAAAAAAATTAAAGGAGACAAATTATGAAAAATAAACCTTTTAAGTTGGTATTAATACTATTTTTGTTTTTAGTTTCAATACTTCTTTATAATCATTTTAAGGTTGAAGTGGACGAAGAAATTCTAAAAAAAGAATCTGTAATATTAGAAAAAGAAAAGACTATTAAAGAATATGTCGATAATGCCAATAAAGATACAAAAGATAAAAAAATGGTAGTTGTTTCTCACAAAAAAGTTAAGGACAAAAATGGAGAGAAATATACTAGATATGATATGCAAATTGAAAATGAAGATGGATCAAAATCAAAAATTTTTTCAGTTTATAGAAAAGAATAGTTTACAAAGAGTTACTTAAGTGGTAACTCTTTTTTGTTATATCAAAATATGATAAAATAATCATATCAGATTGAAAGAGGTAATTATTGTGGCAGTTGGATTTATTACAGGAAGATTTGGAGCGGATAGGACTGATAAGATTTTAGATCTTTGTTTTGAAGAGGCTAAAAGAGAAGATAAAAAGCCTATCTATATTTTAGTTCCGGAAAAATTTACATATGAAATGGAAAAAAGATTAAGTGAAAAGCTTGAAGATGAAAAAAATATTGATCCTAATTTTAGAATTAGAGTTGTAAGTTTTTCAACTTTAAGTAAAATTGTTTTTACCAATGTTGGAGGACTTAAGGAGAGAAGACTTACAACAAGTGCTAGAAGTCTTTTGACTTTTAAGGCTATGGACTTGGTTTCAAAGGATTTGGTTACTTTTAAATCCGACGATTTTAAAATGGGTTTTGTGAACAATATTATGGATATGATAATAGAGTTTAAGCAAAATGATTTTTCGGTTACGGATGTTTTTTCGCTTACAGAAAATGTTAAAAATGAGTCTTTAAAATTTAAAATGCAAGATTTATATAATATTTATAAATCTTATGAAAATTTAATTGATAAAAAATACTCCGATACTGAAGATACTTTGAATATTTTTGCCGAAAAACTTGATGATTTTGAAAGTATCAAAGGAGCAACTATTTTTGTTGACGAATATATGGACTTTACTCCTGCTCAATACTTGGTAATTGAAAAGTTAATCTATTTTTCAAAAAATATTTATTTTTCTCTTTTAACTGATTTTAAAAATTTACATTCAAAAATGAATATGTTTTTAAGAAGTAATTCAACAATTTTAAATATTAAAAACATTTGCGAAAAGTATAATATTCCATTGCTTGAAAATATTTCACTTTCAAATGAAAGCTACTATAATTCTAAAGATTTATCGTTTTTAGAAAAAAATATCGGTACTTTTTCTCCAAAATCATATTCTAAAGATTCTGAAAATATTAGAATTTTAAAGTTTAAAAATATATATGATGAAGTTTCTTTTATTGCAGAAGAAATTTCAAAATTAGTTAAAACTAAAAATTATAGATATAATGATATAACTCTATGTATGAGAAGTTTGGATGAATATTCTTATATAATAGAAAGAGTTTTTGATGATTACAATATTGATTATTTCTTGGATGAAAAGATTTCAATTATGGAAAATCCGATTATTATTCTAATTTTGTCCATTTTGGATATGAAGGATAAAAATTATTCCTATGATTCTGTTTTCAGATATTTGAAGAGCGGACTTACAGGAGTTTCTGATGAGGATATTTTCCTTTTGGAAAATTATGTAATTGCAAATGGAATAAAAGGCAATCGTTGGTTTGACGAATCTTGGAACAAGTCCATCGTTCATAGTTTTGAGGAAGAAAGTGATTATGAAAAACTTGTAAAGATAAATGAGATAAAAAATATTGTAATAACGCCGATAAAAAATTTACATGATAAGTTAAAAGGTAGAAATACCGTAAAGGATATTTGTAAATATTTATATGAGTTCACTTTGGAAATTGGACTTTTTGATAGAATAAACAATCTTGTAATGAATTTCCAAAATGAAGGAAATTTATATAAGGCTAAAGAGTATTCTCAAGTTTGGGGAAGTTTTACAGCAGTTTTGGATGAAATGGTTGAATTTATGGGAGAGGAGAAAATTGCCTACTCAAAATTTATAAATTTAATTAAAACTGAACTTGAAAATATTGAGCTTGGAATTGTTCCGCCTTCAAAGGATGAAGTCTTTATTACAACTGTTGACAGAATGAAAAAACCTTCTACAAAAATAGCTTTTGTATTGGGAGTTAATGATGGGAACTTCCCGAAAAATATAGTGGATAATGACTTAATTAGCGAAAATGAAAAAGAAAGTTTAAAAACTTTAGGCTTTAATTTTTCTAATAACAATTTACTAAAAACTACTGATGAACAATTTTTAAGTTATAAGACTTTCAGTATTGCAAAAGAAAAATTGTATATAACTTTTCCGATTTCCGATTTGGAGGGAAAGAGTCTTTTAGTTTCAAGATTTGTGAAAAAAATTAAATTCATTTTTGGAAATTTAGAAGTCGAAAGCATAGATTATTTAAAAGATTTTTCTATTATGGATATTTTTGAAACTTTTTCTAAAGAGAGATTATATCAAATCTTAGTTTCTAATATTGAGGCTTTAAATTCAAATAAATTGAGCGAAAATGATAAATTCAATTTTAGAGAAATAATTGATTTCTTGATTGAGGATGAAGATTATAAATATAAGATTGAAATTTTAAAGGATAAATTAAATTACAAAAAAGAAACTGAAAATATAAAAGATTATACTTCATTTCTTTATGAAAGTGGAAATGTAAGCATTTCAAAACTTGAAAACTTTATGCGTTGCCCTTTTTCATATTTTATAAACTATGGACTTAGAGCAAAGGAAAGAGAAGTGTATGATTTTTCTCCTGCAGATTATGGAACTTATTGCCATAAGATTTTTGACGACTTTTTTAAGGGAGTTTTTGAAAATAATATTGATTGGAATATAATTGATAGAGAATTTATCAAAAGGGAAGTAGAAAAATTAACAGCAAAAATGGCTGAAAAGTCTAATTTTATTCTTGAAAGCTCTCCAAAATATAAATATTTTTCAGCTATTACACACAAAAATATTGTTGAAAGCATAGAAATTATGGCAGAACAAGTAAGACGTGGAAACTTTATTCCAACAGGTTTTGAAACAGAATTTGGAGATGAGTCAATAAAACCTATTACCTATACTTTAAAGAATGGGAAAGAAATTAAATTAGTTGGTAAAATTGACAGAATTGATATTTTTAAAGGAGAAAATTTTGACTTTTTAAGAATTATTGATTACAAGTCTTCAAAAAGAGATATTGACTTAAATCAAGTCTATGCAGGTCTTCAGCTACAACTTTTTGTCTATATGAATGCAATTTTATCTTCCAATAAGGAAAGATATAAACCTGCAGGATTATTTTACAGTGATTTCAATACAAATTTAGTTGGATTTGAAACTTATTCCAAAATGCTTGATATGAATGATGAAAGTTTTCATAGTGAAAAACTTAAGAAAAATAAACTTACAGGTTTTGTTATAAAAGATATGGAACTTTTGAAGAATTTGGATAGGACTTTGGATGCGGATAATTTGGCTTCTGAAATACTACCTATAAAATTAAAGTCAAAAGGGCAAGAAATCGGAGCAAGCACATTGGGCTTAACTACGGATGAATTTGAAATTGTAAATGAATTTGTTTTAAATAAGACTAAGGATATCTGTGAAGAAATTTATGCAGGAAATATTGATATAAAACCTTTCAGATATAAAAATAAAAAGCCTTGTGATTATTGTAAATATAAATCCATTTGCAGATTTGATATTAAGCATAATAAATATAATAATATTAAGAATTTATTGACAAAGGATAGACCTAATGAAGTTTTTGAATTGATGAATTCGGAAAACAAAGAGAAAAGAGGTGAGAAATAGTGAGTGAAGTAAAGTGGACTAAAGAGCAAAGACAGGTAATAGATAGCAGAAATACGAATTTACTTGTGTCTGCAGCAGCGGGTTCTGGAAAAACAGCCGTACTTATCGAAAGAATTATAGAGCTTGTTTTAGACGAAAAAAATCCAATTGATATAAACAAATTACTTGTTGTAACATTTACAAAATTGGCTGCATCTGAAATGAGAGAAAGAGTAAGTAAGGCTATTGAAAAAAAACTTGAAGAAAATTCGGAAAATGAAAATCTTCAAAAACAATTACTGCTCCTTAGCGGTGCTGACATCACAACTATTGACTCTTTTTGTAAAGATGTTTTGATTTCTTATGCTCATTTGGTAAATTTAGATAGCAATATAAAAGTTATAGATCCAAGCGAAAATGAAGTTTTAGCCAAAGAAGTTATGGAAGAATTATTTGAAGAGCTTTATGAAAATAATGATGAGAGCTTTTTGAGATTAGTTGATTGGTATGCCAAGAAAAACACTGATGAAGGACTTTTGCAACTTTTATTGAATGTAAATAATTTTGTAAATTCACATCCTTTCCCAAATATTTGGTTAAATGAAAAGGCAGAATTTTTTAATACAAATACAAAGGATGATGATTTCTATTTAGAAAACTACATCTTGGATATTGCAAAAGATGTAGATATGGATTTGGAATTTTTTGAATTGAGTATAAAAAACAATTTGAAAAAAATCGAAGACTATCCTGAACTTGAAAAATATGTAAATATGTATAATAATTTGTTAGATGCTCTATCTGTCGTAAAGGAAAATTTAAAGAAATTTTTAAAAGACAATACGAAGTTTGATGAGCTTAAAATATCAACTAATGAATTTTTAAATTCGAACTTTGTAAGTTTTAAAATTTCAAAATGTGATGAAGAAGTAAAAGAGATATACAATAAAGTTAAAAAAGAATTGGATAGTATAAAGTCGGAAATTTCAGAATCACTTAAAACTTTAAATTTAGATATAGAAAATATCAAAAGAGAAAGTGATTTAATTTATCCTTATGTTCGTTCAATTTCTGATGTTGTAATTAAATTTAAGGAAAAGTTTTGGGAGAGAAAGCAAAAATTTAATTATGTAGATTTTGCCGATATTGAACATTTGGCACTTGAGATACTTGTAGATATTGATGAAGATAGAAATATTATACCGTCTAAAACAGCTTTAGAATATCAAGAAAAATATGCTGAAGTTTTTATTGACGAATATCAAGACAGTAACCTTGTTCAAGAAATTCTTTTATCAGCAGTTGCAAAAGATAATAACAGATTTATGGTTGGAGATGTTAAACAGAGTATTTATAGATTTAGACAGGCAGATCCGAGTATTTTTATGGAAAAATATGAAAATTATAATAGAATAGAAGATGATATTGACAGTTTTAATAATAAGATAATGCTCTATGCGAATTTTAGAAGTAGAAAAGAAATCCTTGAGGGAACAAATCTAGTTTTTTCAAAAATAATGAAAAAAGAAACGGGAGAACTTGATTATACTATTGACGAAAGATTAAATCCTATGGCAAGTTTTAAAGAAAGTGATGAAAATGTCGGTGGTGCAGTTGAAATTCTTTTAGTTGATGAAAAATCTGATGATGAGGACGAAGACGAGATAATTTTAACTGATGAATATTCGGAAGATTTTGAAGAGATGAAGTCTTTTAAACTTGAATGTATAAAAATTGCAAATACAATCTACAATATGATGAACAATAAAGAAAATCCTTTTAAAGTTTATGATAAAAATTTTGATGATTATAGGAAAGTTGATTACAAAGATATTGTTATTTTGATGCGTTCTCCGAGCAGTAATACAAAAATTTTAGAAGAAGTATTTTTAGAATATGATATTCCAATTTATGCAGAGAGTATGGGAGGATATTTTGATACTTTTGAAGTTGATACAATAATTAATTTGCTTAAAATTATAGATAATCCTATGCAGGATATTCCTTTAATTTCTGTAATGTATTCTCCAATTTATAATTTTACATCAACAGAATTGAGCGAAATAAGACTTGTAGATAGAAAATTAAAATTTTATGAGCTTTTAATAAAAATTTTAGAAGACAAAGACATCGAAATTAGAGTGAGTTTAAAGGAAAAAATTACAAAATTTATTTCCGATTTAAAATTATTTATAGAAAAAAAATCTTTAGTTTCTGCTGATGAATTAATATGGTTTTTATATAAATATACAGGATACTATAATTATGTCGGACTTTTGGATATGGGGGAACAGAGAAAAACAAATCTGATGTTACTTTTCGAAAAGGCGAAAAATTATGAAAAAAATTCTTATAAGGGATTGTTTAATTTTGTAAATTATATTCAAAAAATCAGTTTAAAAAGTGATGTTTCAGAGGCGAAATTAATTTCTGAAGATGCGAATGTAGTTAGAATTATGAGTATTCATAAGAGTAAAGGCTTGGAATTTCCTATTGTATTTCTCGCAAATACGAATAAGAAATTTAATTTCAGAGCTGACGACAGCAATTTAGTTTTACATCAAAAACTTGGTTTTGGTGCAGTTGTTTATGATATGGATAAAAAAACTTCATTCAACAGCATTATGAAGAAAAAAATTGAAAAATTCAAGAAAAATGAACAAATTGCAGAGGAAATGAGACTCCTTTATGTTGCAATGACAAGAGCAAAGGAAAAACTTATAATAACCGGAAGAGTAAAAGATTATGAGAATTTAAGAGAAGAAATAAGCTCCGGAATTGATGAAAGAGGCAATATAAGTAATTATAAAATTCTAAAAATAAATAATTATCTTGATTGGATATTAAGTTCTATTGATAATCTTACAGTTTATGGAACGAGTTTGAATTGTTTGGGAAGAGAAGAAAACTTTTTAGGAAATGAAGACTTGAAATTTCAATTAAATGTAAATACTAAAACAGAGGAATTTATAGAATATCAAAGAATTAAAGAAGAAATAAAAACAAATGAAATAATTTCGGAAGAAGATGATATAGAAGTTAAAAATGAAATGCGAACTGTTAAAGGATTTTTGGAGGATAGATTTAACAAAGAATATGTTTATAAAAATGTCTTGAACAAGCCTTCAAGCATTACTGTTTCTGAAATCAAAAAGATGATTCAGGAAGAAGACGAAGAAAAACATCAAAAATATTATAAAGAGAATTTTGTTTTGAAAACTCCGTCATTTATTCATCAGAGTGAGGGAAAAGTCGGATTTAATTCTGCAGAAAAAGGAACTATTTTCCATTTAGCAATGCAACTTTTAGACTTTTCAAAATTTGATACAGAAGATGTTTCAAAAATAAGAGAAGAAGTAAAGTTGCAAATAAATTCATTCGTTGAAAAAAATATTATGAATTTGGACGAAGCAGAAACGATAAAAATAAATTGGATAGTAAAATTTATTCAGTCGGATATTTTTAAGGAAATTTATATTGCAAATAAATCTGAGAAATTATTTAAAGAAAAAGCCATTGACTATAATATAAAATTGAAAAATCTATTTAAAGATGAAAATATTTCAGAAGACGAAAAAATTATGGTAGTCGGAATAATTGACCTTTTCTTTGAAAATGAAAATGGAGAAATAATTTTGTTGGATTATAAGACGGATTATGTAACAAAAGAAAATCTTGAAGAAGTAAAGGCAAGATACAAAGTACAATTGGATTTATATAAATCTGCAATTGAAGACATTTCCGGTAAAAAAGTCACTAAAAAGGGATTGTATCTATTTGGAATAAATGAATTTGTTGAAATTTAGCAAAAATCAAAGTCAAAACTTGACTTTGATTTTTTAATGAGATAAAATATAATTGCATATTAGAAATATGTAAAATTAGTTTAATTTCAGGAAAATATATTATATAGTTGAGAAAATAATTATAATATTTTACTTAAATATAATTATATGGAAATAGGGAGTTGGGAGAATTAATGAAGTCATTCATTCAAGTTTTTAAGAATTGTATCAATAAAAAAATAATTGTTATATTTGCTTCTTTGATTGTATCACTAGACAGATTAATTTTAATTTCAATGTTTCCATTAATTATAACAATAAAGAGAAAAGAAGATATAATCGTTTTATTATATATTTTATTGTTTTTTATTGTCGGAGAATTTTTTAATATTTTTGTAAATTACAGTTTGGAAAAGGATGGAGAAAAACATAAAAAAGTACTGAAATTAAATTTGTTAAAATCTTTTGAAAATATTGAGCTTAAAGAATTTGAAAGTGTAGATTTTAAGAATAAAATATTTGTAGTAAATAATTATATTGAAAATTATATAAAAATTTCTAAAGATTGCTATAAAACTCTTATAAATTTGTTTTTAGCTCTTTTTGTGTTGCTCATTATTTTTTATATTAATGTATATATGTTTATAATTTATTTATTCGTAATTGCTTTTGTTTTGTATTTAAAGAATAATCAACTAAAAGCGTCTAAAGATATTTGGATTAAATATATGGAAAATTGTAAGGAACACAATATAATAAATAATATATTGATAGATAAAAAACATTCTAATGAAAGAAAAATATTTAATGTTTTTAATTTTTACAATAAGATATTTTTACATAAGTATGACGATGCCATTGATGAAAATTTAAAGGATGCTAGAAATCGTCTGAAATTTGATTTTTTATATGAAGTTTCAAATTATTTTCTTGTATTATTTATGCTGATTGCAAGTTTATATTTATATAATTTGGGAAGCATTAATATTTCCTATTTTTACTTGTTAAATAGTGGATTAATTGTAATAACTGAAATAATTGGTACTGAATTAAATAAAATATCAGATTATTTTAATTTTACAAATGGTATTAATTTATATCACGAATTTATTACAAAGAAAAAATTAGTAAAAAAAGATGTAAAATTAAGTAATTATAATATAGAATTTGATAGAGTTTTCTTTAGATATCCTAATTCAGATGGATATATAATTAAGAATTTTTCATTTACCTTTGAGTTTGGAAAGAATTATTCAATTTTAGGTAGAAATGGTTCAGGAAAAAGTACTTTAATTAAGTTGCTATTAGGATTGTATAGAGTCGAAAAGGGAAATATAAGAATAGATGGTGTTGATATAAATGATATATCATTTGAACAGAAGTCAAAAATATTTTCTGTACTTTTTCAACATCCTAAAAAGTATCCATTTACTATTTTTGAAAATATAAATTTAGAAGAATCTCAAAAAGGAGATTTAGACATAGATAAGAGCATTGTTGAATTTGTTGAAAATTTTAATGATGGAATAGATTCATACACCAGTATTAATTATAAGAATAATGTTAATCTTTCAGGTGGTCAGTGGAAAAATATATTTTTTAATAGAGTTTTTTTGAGAAAATCAAAAGTTTTTATTTTTGATGAACCTACTTCTAATTTAGATCCTTTTTTAGAATTAGAATATTATAAAAATATACAAGATAAAATTTCTGGTAGCTTAAATATATTTATTTCTCATAGACTTGGAATTGTTAAATATACTGATATAATTTTATTGATTGAAGACGGAAACTTGATTGAATCAGGGACACATGATGAATTAATTTCTTATGGAGGAAAGTATTTTGAAATGTATGAAATTCAAAAATCAATTTTTGACTAATATAAAAATGATATCTAGGTGTATTAATCTATTTTATAGTACATATAAGAAAGAGTTATTTATTATGATATCGGTTACAATAATAACCGCTTTGACTTATATGTTTGGGATGATTTATACTAGAGAATTCTTTAAAAGAATAGTTATTTTTAAAAACGATAATTTTAATATTTTTTTTAAGAATGTTTTGTTTTCGTTTCTTCCATATGTTACATATTTATTTATAATATCCTTAAAGAAAATTTATTTTGATAGATATTATATACAGTATATGCTAATTCCAAATTTTGAAAAAATTTTAAAAACAAAAATTCAAAAGAAGTGTTCTGAAATCGAAATTATAGACTATGAGAAAAATAATATAAATGAAAAAATTCATGAAGCAACAGTTTGTAGTACAAATATATTTAGACTTGTAGAGACTGTTATTTCATACTTTGGTTTAATTTTGAATATTGTATTAATTTCAAATTTTATTATTTTTATTAATATAAAATATCTATTTTTTTTGATACTAATATTATTTCCTTTAATTTTAGAAAACTATTTTAAAGGAAGATATATTACTAAATATCGTTTAGACCTGAACTTATATGAAAGAAGAGAAAAAGAAATTGAGAATTGTATTTTAGAAGATTCAACTTATGCAGAATTTAAAATATATAATACTTTAGATTTTGTTTTAAAAAAATTAAATAAGGTATTTGATGAACACAATAAGAAGTTTTCTATTTTGAATAAGAAGATATATCTCATAGAATTAATTTCAAAATTATTAGTATATTTAGGAAAAATATCAATATATATATTGGCTACATTCGATTATATAAATACTAATAATATCGGCAATTTAATTATAGTTATAGTCGGTGTAAATATAATTTCAAAATTTATTGAAGAAATTTTTTCGCTACAAGGATATATTATGATGTTCTCTAAATTATCTGTACCATACTTTGAATTTATGAGCTTAGAATTTGACAAAGAAAGCTTGTATAATGATGATTCTATGGAATTATCTAATTTGAATTTTAAATATCCAAATGCTAAAAATTATTGTTTAAAGAATATAAATTTGAAGATAAATAAAGGAGAGATTATTGCTATAGTTGGTAAAAATGGTTCTGGAAAAAGCACTTTAGCAAAGATTTTACTTGGATTATATAAGTCTAATGAGTCTGGAGGTACTAGATTAATTTCAAAAAATTCAGTTGTTTTTCAAGATTTTTGCAAATATCCTTTAGATGTTAGAAATAATATCGAGTTAGGCAGTGAATCTAGTGCGGATTCTTTTGCTATTATGAAATCAATGGGATTTAAAAATGAATACTACAAAAAACTATTAGGAAAAGAAATTGGCGGACTAGAACTGTCAGGAGGGCAGTGGCAAAAACTTGCTATATGTAGAGGAATTTACAAAGATAGTGATTTTTTAGTTTTAGATGAGCCAACAGCAGAAATAGACCCTATTTTTGAAAAAGATATTTACGATATTTTTAAAAAAATTTTGTCTGACAAAACAGGTGTAATTATAACTCATAGATTAGGTAGTATAAAATTTTCAGATAAGATTTTAATATTAGATGACGGAGAAATTTTAGCTTATGATACTCATAACAATTTATTAAAAAATTGTGATTATTATAGAAAAATGTGGGATGCACAAAAACAAAATTATTTATAATCAACACCTTATATATTCAAAAGGAGGTTTTTTATATATGAAAAATAAAAGAAAATTTAAAATTTTGAAGAAATCAAAATTAAATCAAAAAAAAGAAGTAGAGATGTCAGTGGTAAATATTCATAAAACTAAGTATATTTCTCCACTAGATGCTTGTACATGTACAGGGAATTGTAATGGAGGAGTTGCACCAAGTTGGAATTAGTGACAAGTTTTAATTAAATAAGTATATCGAGTAAAAATTATAAGGTGTTGATTATTTAGTATTATTGAGGAGGTCTTATGTTTAAGGAAAGTAAATATAATATTATTACTAAAATTAATGGGGAAGATGTTATGTATAATTCTATATCAAAATCTTTTTTAAGGGTATTTGATGGTTTTAATATTGATGATATTATAAAAAGTATTAACAAAAATAGTAACGTTAGTGAAGAAATTAAACTATTGATAGATAATGGCTTTATAGTTGATGAAAATTCTATTGAAGTTGATAATTTAGAGTTTTTATTTAATAGAAATTTTTTTAATAACTCTCAACTAAATATTATCCTTATGCCAACATTAAAATGTAATTTTGATTGTCCTTACTGTTTTGAAAAATCTTATAGGAATATGAAAAGTAATAAAAATTATTTTGATATACTAGGATTATATTCTAAAAAATACTTTAAGTATTATAAGCATGTAGAGATTAGTTTATTTGGTGGAGAGCCATTGCTTTTATCTGATAAAATATGGAACTATTTTAATAAAGTTCAAGAACTATCTGAGAATAATAATTTTACATATTCTTCATCAATAACTACTAATGGTTCATTAATTACAAATGAGATAATAAACAATCTAATAAAATACAAGTGTAAGTCGTTACAAATTACATTGGATGGTTCTAAGAGAACTCACAATTTAACAAGATGTTATAGAGGGGGAGAACCTACTTTTGATAAATTAATAGATATAATAAATAATGTCGTTGGAGTAAAAATTTTAGAATCTAATCTAAATTTTATATTAAGGGTAAATCTTAATAATAATTTTATTGATGAAATAGTAGATACTTTAGATTTGATAGAAAAACGAATAAGAAATAAAGTTTCACTTGTGCTACGTCCTATTTATAATACAAACTCCTATAATTGTTATAATAATAATAAATTTGAAGAAATAAATAAGTATTATAAGATTGCAAAAGAAATGGGATTTAAAGTTATGAAAAACAGATATTATTATAGATCATGTGAAGCGTGTGGAGATGAAAACTTTTTTTATATAGCACCTGATTTAAGTCTCTGGAAATGTGTAAATAATTTTGACATTAAAGAAGCTAATATAGGATTTATAGATAATCTTGGAGATATAAATATTAATGCTGAAAGACTACTTAAATGGTATAAGGCATCCGACTGTTTTAGAGATAATAAGTGTTTAAAATGTAAAAAATTACCAGATTGTTTAGGAGGCTGTATTTTGTTCAATGTGAAAAATGGAATAAGAAAATGTTCTCCTTTTGAACTAGTTTCATTACCTTACTATTATGATTGATATAGAATATTTATACTATAATAAAAAATATGATGCTTTATTTAATATTTATAAAAAATATAAAGATGATATGACATTTACTGATAAACATTGTTTATTTTTAGGGTTAAGCTTGTTTGAATTAGGATTATATAAAGAGGCATCATGTTTGTTGTTACAAAGAAAAAAAAAGAATTCGTTTTGTTATGAAAATTATATTGCAGATATGTATTTAGGGTTGTATTATTATTCTATTGGAAATTATGATTTATCAAAAAAGTATTTTTATATATCGAAAGATGTAATTTCTCAATCCTCAGATTGGTGTAGTTTTTTGTTTCCAAAAAATAAATTGAAAATTATAGGAAAATCATTTCATTTTTATTTTGAAAAAGACTTCACAAAAAATGATATAGATTTTTTTATACTAAAATATGAAAAAGCATTTGATAGAATAAATTCTTTTTTTAAAATTAGATTGAAAAAAAAAATAGATGTATTTGTCTACTATGGGTATAAAGATGAATTTGATAATAATTTAAGCTATTCAAATTCTTTTTTGAATACAATAAATGTTAATCATATAGATGAGAATGGGCATGAAATTACACATATATTAAGCAGAAATTTACCAGAATTTGATTATCGTAAATTATTTTTTTTCGTTGATGAAGGGATAGCAGAATGTTTTAATGAGAAAATATATAGCTATAAAAATATTAATTATTATAAATTAGATACTGTCTTTTCTATGTGGGAGTATTATAAGGATTATGATATAAACTTTGTTAGATTAATTGCTAAAATTTTTATTACAAATTTATTTAATGTTGGGAATAGAGAACAATTTTTTAAAATTATAAAAAATCAATCTTTTGAGAATTTTAAAGAAGTATATGGAAATGTACTCAATGAGATTGACGATTTAATTATTTATAATTCAAATAGCATGAGATTAATAGATTTATATAAAAATCTTACATTGAAGAGTTTTTAGAATTAATATTTAATAAAGAATATGTTTATAAAAATGTTTTGAACAAGCCTTCAAGTATTACAGTTTCTGAAATTAAAAAGATGATTCAGGAAGAAGATGAGGAAAAACATCAAAAATATTATAAAGAAAATTTTGTTTTAAAAACTCCGTCATTTATTCATCAAGGAGAGGAAAAAGTTGGATTTAATTCTGCAGAAAAAGGAACAATTTTCCATTTGGCTATGCAACTTTTAGACTTTTCAAAATTTGATACAGAAGATGTTTCAAAAATAAGAGAAGAAATAAAATTGCAAATAAATTCATTCGTTGAAAAAAATATTATGAGCTTGGACGAAATAGAGACAATAAATATTAATTGGATTGTAAAATTTATTCAGTCAGATATTTTTAAGGAAATTTATATTGCAAATAAATCTGAAAAATTATTTAAAGAAAAAGCCATTGACTATAATATAAAATTGAAAAATCTATTTAAAGATGAAAATATTGAAGAAGACGAAAAAATTATGGTAGTTGGAATAATTGACCTTTTCTTTGAAAATGAAAACGGGGAAATAATTTTGTTGGATTATAAGACGGATTATGTAACAAAAGAAAATCTTGAAGAAGTAAAGGCAAGATACAAAGTACAATTGGATTTATATAAATCTGCAATTGAAGATATTTCCGGTAAAAAAGTTGCCAAAAAGGGATTATATTTATTTGGAATAAATGAATTTGTTGAAATTTAGGAAAAATCAAAGTCAAAACTTGACTTTGATTTTTTAAATTAAAACAATAGTTGTATATTAGTGATATTGAAATTGAAAAATTAATATTTTTTTACTGAAAAAATCTGATTTTGGTTCTTGATTTTATAAAAACTAGGGTGTATAATATATATGTTTTAAGAGATAACGAAAATAATTCTTTAAAAATATATTGTAATTTTAGTAATGAACTTTAGTTTGAGGCACGATAAAAATACTGGATATAAAATTTGGCATTTAGTATGAAAAATGATAATACTATGCGAATTTAAGATGAATAGTAAAGAAATAGGATAAACTAAAGAAAAATGTAATTGTAAAAGTTGTAATAATCAAAGAAAATGGACACTTTTTAGGAATAGAAGGTGATTTACATTATTTTTATCCATCTTTTTCTAATATCAATAAAGCAATTTTTAGTGTGTCCGGTTTGTGAATGTGGAATTACGGTAGATAAAAATAATAGTGATGAAATAATATTGTTAGTATAATTATTTGACATTGTTTGTCGAGTGATAAAATATTTTTTAAAATAGGGTAAATAATAACTGATTGAACAATTAAAATTTTTATATTTAAAATTGTTGGTTAAGGCGAGATTAAGTTTGTTTTATATGAACTTATTGTAAATTAAATTTAAATATTATATTAGAGAATAAAATTTCAAAATTGTTTACAATAATTGAGCTTATCATTCCGTGAACAATTTTCTAATTTTTTATCGCAAAATTGGAAGTGCATTTTTACGGATGCGCTTTTGTTTTGGAGAAATTTTTTAAAAATTTAATATTTTTAGAAAGGAGGCATTTATGGAAAGTTTTATAAAAAATATATTTGATATTGATAAAGGTGCAGAGGATTATCAACAAAGATTAGAAGTTGAGAAACAAAAGCTACTTAAAGATAGAAAAGATAAGATGAAAGTTATAGATGACGAGTATAACAAAGTTTTGGAAGAAGAACAAGAAAATCTTAAATTACATCTATCTTCAATAGAAAATGAGGATAAAAATAAGCTTGTTGAATATAATGAAAAATCTGAAGCAATAAAGAATGTTTTTGAAGATAAAAAAGAAATCTTAATTAAAAATTTTGCTGATTCTCTTTTAGAAAGCGGTGAGTTTTATGGGGAATAATTTTCATTCAATTAATGCAAAAATTGGAGTTTTAAGAAAAGGAATTTTGAAACAGTCCGATTATGATAAAATTTTATCTTTTGAACAAAGGCATGAGATTGTGGATTATTTAAAGAATAATATATTATATAAATATGAAATTCCTATGTATGAAGAAAAATCTATGAGAAATAGATATGATACAGAATTTATGATTAATAAGATTGAGGCAGAATTGCTTGAAAAATTAAAGTTTTTCCTTTTTGGTGATGATAAAAAGATTATAGAAGCTATGCTTATGAAGTATGAATTTAAAGATATAAAAATAATTCTTAGAAGTATTGTTGAAAATGAAAAGATAGACTTGGAAAGAGATACAATAATGTATAAGAAAAATAAGCATATTGATTATTCTAAACTTGTAAATTGTGAAAATTTTAATCAGGCTCTAGATGTATTGAAAGGTACAATTTACAAAAAGGCAATTGCTTCTCTAACTGATGAAGATATATTTAGATTGCATTTTCATGTTGAAATGAAATTGGACAGTTTATATTTTTTAACTATGAAAAATGCTATAGATAAATTATCAAAATCAAGTCAAGCAATTTTTAATGATTATTTTTCTACTTTAATAGATACAATAAATCTTCAATGGATAATCAGAGCAAAAAAATATTATGATTTACCGAATGAAGAAATTTATAGCTATAGTTTACGATATGGCAAATATATTAAAGGAGATTTTTTAAAGGACTTGATATATAGTGATAGTGTTGAGGCTATTGTTGAGAAGATAAAGAAAACTAAATTAAGACATACTCTTGAAGATGCAAATGGAAATACTATTGTTTCGAATAGAAATATTAAAGAATATGTTTATCTTAGCCATTTAAAGAAACTTAAAGACTATGATAATTCGATTTCAACTTTACTTAAGTTTATTATTCAGCTGAATATTCAAAATGAAAATTTAATTAGAATAGCAGAAGCAAATAAGTATAAACTAAGTAAAAGTGAAGTAAAAGAATATTTAATAAATATTCATTGATTTAGTTAGGGGGTGCTAAATTGGCTGTTGAAAAAATGAAAATGATGAATCTCGTTGCTTTAAAACAGGATACACACAGTATTCTTAGAGAAATTGTTTTGAATGGCTCGATTCATATTACAAATGCAGGAAATTCAGAAAATTTCACAATGAAGTATATGGATTCTCAAATAGGAATTTTTAATGATATGGGTGTTGCTGTTGATAAAATAAGACCATATCATAGAGAAAAAGTTTTTAAAAAGAGAAAATATAAAGAACTTTTAGATCAGATGTTTGATTTCTTTAATATTAAAGAAGATGATGTTACTTTAAATGATTTAAAGAATTTAAATTATAGTGAAAAACTTAAATTATTAGATGATATATCTTTGAAATCTTCTTCAATAAAGACTAGGGAAGATGAGAATAGAAAAAAGAGAGCAGAAATTAAAATATTATTAAATGCCGTTGAATATTTTTCTGATAGTGATATGAAAATATCTGAGTTTTACAATTTAAAACATATTAATTTTGATATGGGAGAAATTTCAAAAAATTCTTGGATAAAATTAAAGGCAAATTATGAAAATATTAAGGGAATAGTTGTGCATTTAGGAACTAGTAGCTATGGGGAAACTGTTATAATCTTTACTCCTTCCGTTTATGCAAAAGATACAAAATATTTTATTCGTTCTTTGTCCTTTGATAGAATTGAACTTCCTAATGTAGATATTTCTTTTAAGGATTTTATAAAGAATAAAAATGCTGAATTGGAAAGTTTAGAAAGAGAACAAGATGAAATTTTAAAGGAAAAAGCTGAATTTAAGGATAAATATTTGCAAGATATTTTAGGTTTCTATTACAGATATAAAATTATTGAAAAGATTGAGGAACTTGAAGGACATATTGCGGAGAGTAAAAATTTTATTTTATTAAGTGCTTTTGTTCCTGAATCTAAAGTTGAAAGTATAAAGAATTCAGTAGAAAAAGTTTCTGAAAGTGCTTTGATATATTTTGAAGATGATAATGAAATTCCTTCAAAATTTAAGATACCAACAAAGTTAAAAAATAATTTTATTTTAAGACCTTTTGAAGCATTGGTAAAGATGTATTCAATTCCAGATTATAAGGAAACGGATCCGACACCATTTTTTGCAATAACATATTTACTTTTATTCGGAATGATGTTTGGAGATGTAGGACAGGGTTTAATTTTTGTAATAGCAGGAATGTTATTATCTAAAAAATTTGGTGTTATTGCTAAAATTATTCAAAGAATTGGACTTTCATCAATGTTTTTCGGATTTGTATATGGAAGTGTTTTTGGAATTGAAGAGTTAATTCCTGCATTGGTTATAAGGCCGATGAATGATATTAACACAATACTTGTCGCAACAATTGGACTTGGTATTTTAATGATATTAATTGCATATATTATCAACTTTAGAAACTTAAAGATGAGAAAAGAATTTGGAAAATTATTTTTTGATAAAAATGGATTATCAGGATTTTTATTCTATATCTCATTTATAGTAATTGTTTTAAATACTGTTTTGTTAAAAAATTATGTAAGTGTAAATGTATCTTCAATGATTACAATAGTAAGTGTTGTAGTTTTGGTTGTAACTTCAACATTGATGTTTATGAAGCCAAAACTGGTTCCGATAATTAGTAAGACAGAAGAAAAGGAAGAATTTTCTACTGTTGAAAGTGGTTTTGAAATGTTTGAAACTGTTATGGGATTCTTTTCAAATACTCTTTCTTTTATTAGAGTTGGAGCTTTTGCGATTAACCATGTCGGACTTTTTATGGCATTTCACGCTTTAGGACAAATGCTGGGTTCAAGTATTGGAAATATATTTATGATTGTTTTAGGAAATATATTTATTGTTTGTCTTGAAGGACTAATAGTTTTCATTCAAGCAATAAGATTGGAATATTATGAATTATTCAGTAAATATTTTAATGGCGAAGGAATAAATTATGAACCATTAAAAGTAGAATTAAAAGAAGAAATTTAGGAGGGAAAATATGAAAGTCACTTTATTATTAATAACATTAGGAATAGGAACAACTATTTTAACAGGTATATCTTATTTAAGAAAAGGAAAGAAAACAACAAAATCAGGATTAAAAAAGGCAATAGCGATTAATGTCGTTTCAATTTTAGCTTTATTTTTAATGGGACTTATTCCAGATATTGCATTTGCAGCTGAAACCACACAAAAAACAGCAAGTTCAGCGAGTGGAATGGGATATTTAGCAGCTGCTTTATCAACTGGTCTTGCAGCAATTGGTACTGGAATAGGTGTTGGTCAAGCAGGTTCAGCAGCAATTGGTGCAGTTTCAGAAGATTCTTCAATTTTAGGTAAAACACTTATTATTCTTGGACTTGCAGAAGGTATTGCTATTTACGGACTTATAATTTCAATTATGATTTTACAAAGAGTTTAGGAGAATTCTATGATAAGTTATCTTATATCTGATAATACAGATACACTTGTAGGAATGAGATTAGCCGGTATAACAGGAGTTGTTTTAAAGACTAGGGAAGAGGCTTTGGAAGAATTTAATGATTGTCTAAATAATAAGGAAATTGGAATTTTAATTTTAACTGAAAATATTTTTAACCTTATTAGTGAAGAAGTTATGGCAGTTAAGTTAAAAAATATTTTTCCACTTATAGTTGAGATACCGGATAGAACAGGTTTGAAAAGAGATCCAAATTTCATTACAAACTATATAAATGAATCAATAGGAATTAATATTTAAGGAGAAATCTTATGATAACAATTGAAGATAAGATAGAGTCATTTAAAAGAATACTAAATGAAGAAATTGATGAAAAGTATGACGAAGAATTGAAAAAAATTGCTTCTGAAACTGAAAGATTAATTACAGAATATAAAGCTAAAAAATATGAAGAAATAGAAAAATTAAAGAGAGACTATAGAACAAAACTTGAAAATAAATCAGATAAAATTCGTTCAAAAACTTTAAAAGAAGGTCAAGATATTATTTTAAATACGAATAAAGAAATATATGATGAATTTTTTAAAGCTCTTAAAGAAGAATTGAATAATTCTTATATGACTGAAAAAGGTGAAGAATATTTAAAAAATACATTAAAAAATGTGAAGTCAGAAATAAATTCTAATGATGTTGTTTATGTTTATGAAAAAAGTTTTGGAAGAGATAAGGAAATAATAAAAAATGTCTTAGGAGATATTAAGGTTGAAAAAAGTCTTGATATAAAAGTTGGTGGTTTTGAAATAGAAAATGCGGAAAGAACTTATAGATTAAATTATTCACTTGATTTTCTATTGACTACAAAATACCAAAAGATTTTAGCTAAGTTGAAAAAAGAATTAGGAATAAACAATTAATTAATAATTGTAATGAGGAGAAAGGTAATGTGTAATATACCTAAAATAATTGATATAAATGGTCCTGTTGTTAAAGCAGACAGTATGGGAATTTACAAAGTTAGAGATATGGTTTTGGTTGGAGATAAAAAGTTAATTGGAGAAATCATATCTATTGACGAAGATGTAGCGACTATACAAGTTTACGAAGAAACACAAGGACTAAAAGTTGGAGAAACTATAGAAAGTACAAATGTTCCACTATCAGTAACATTAGGTCCCGGAATTATAGGAAATATATTTGATGGGATTCAAAGACCGCTTGAAAAAATATATTCAATGACAGGAGAATTTATTGCAGAGGGAATAGGACTTGTTTCCATTGATAAAGAAAAACAATGGGATGTTGAAATGCTTGTTAAAGTTGGTGATAAATTATCTGCAGGAGAAATTTTTGCAACAACTCAAGAAACAAGTTTTATAGAACATAAAATTTTAGTTCCACCAACTGTTAGTGGTGAAGTAATTGAAGCTTTGCCATCAGGAAAATATAATTTAGAAACTGATTTAGTAACAATAAAAGATGAAGATGGAAAAATTCATAAATTAAAAATGTATCATCAATGGCCTGTAAGAATTCCACGTCCAATAGATGTGAGAATGCCAATTTCAAGACCTTTAGTAACAGGGCAAAGAGTACTTGATGTTTTCTTTCCAATAGCAAAGGGAGGAACTTCAGCACTTCCGGGTGGATTCGGTACAGGAAAAACTATGACTCAACATCAACTTGCAAAATGGTCTGATGCTGATATTATAGTTTATATCGGCTGTGGAGAACGTGGTAATGAAATGACAGATGTTCTTGAAGAATTTCCAAAGTTAATTGACCCAAGAACTTCAAAACCGCTTATGGAAAGAACAATTTTAATAGCAAATACTTCAAATATGCCAGTTGCTGCCCGTGAAGCTTCAATCTATACTGGAATAACTATTGCAGAGTATTATAGAGATATGGGTTACCATGTTGCAATAATGGCTGACTCAACTTCAAGATGGGCAGAAGCGTTAAGAGAAATTTCTGGAAGACTTGAAGAAATGCCTGCAGAAGAAGGATATCCAGCATATCTTCCTTCAAGAATTGCACAATTTTATGAAAGAGCAGGTTATGTTGAAACTCTTTCCAAAAGAGAGGGTTCAATTACAGTAATTGGTGCTGTTTCTCCGCCGGGTGGAGATTTTTCTGAACCGGTAACTGAAAATACTAAAAGATTTGTTTCAGCTTTTATAGGTTTGGATAAGAATTTAGCATATATAAGACACTATCCTGCTGTAAACTATCTTACAAGTTATAGTGGATATACTACATTGATTAAAGAATATTATGATGAAAATGTATCTCCTGAACTTTTGAAATTAAGAGCAAAGATGATGGAACTTCTTTCAGAGGATAATAAATTGAACCAAATTGTTCAATTAGTTGGTGAAGATGTTTTACCAAATGATCAAAGAATTGTTATAGAAATTGCAAAAGTTTTGAAAAAAGGATTTTTACAACAAAATGCAATGCATGAAACAGACAGTTATGTTCCTTTAAAAAAACAATTTGAAATGTTAAAAGTAATAGATAATTTATATATGAATTGTACTTTAGCTGTAAAACAACAAGTTGCCCTTACTCGTATAAAAAATGATGATTTATTTGAAGAAGTTATTAAGATGAAATATAATATTCCAAATGAAAACTATGATGAAGCATTTGAAAAGTTAAATGCAAAAATCAATAGCTATTATACTGCTTTGATAGACGAAAATCAGGGAGAGTAGGTGATAATTATGCAAAGACAATATTTAAAACTAGAAAAAATAGATGGACCTTTGATTGTGCTTAAAGGTGTAGATAATGTCAGCTATGATGAAATGATGGATATAGTAATAGATGGAAGTGAAAGAAGAAGAGCCAAGGTTGTTAGAATTCAAGGAGATAAGGTAATTGCTCAAGTTTTTGAAGGAACAACTGGAATTTCAACACAAAATTCTGCTGTTACTTTTACAGGAACTCCACTTGAAATTTGTCTTAGTAAAGATATTTTAGGAAGAACTTTTAATGGTGTAGGAGAACCGATTGACAATGGAGATTATATTATTTCAGAGAAAAAATATAATGTTAATGGAAGACCTATGAATCCCGTTGCTAGAGAATATCCAAGAGATTATTTGGAAACTGGAATTTCAGCTATTGATACTCTTACTACTTTAATTAGAGGACAAAAACTTCCGATATTTTCATCAAATGGTTTGACACATAATGCATTAGCGGCTCAAATAGTTAGACAATCCAAACTAAAAAATTCTGATGACAAATTTGCAATAGTATTTGCAGGAATGGGAATTAAATATGATGATTATGAGTTCTTTAAAAGTGCATTTGAAGAATCAGGAGCATCATCCAGAGTTGTTTCATATATAAATCTTGCTGATGCACCAATTGTTGAAAGAATTTCAACACCTAGAACTGCATTAACTGCTGCAGAATATCTTGCATTTGAAGAAGGAATGCATATTTTAGTAGTTATGACTGATATTACAAGTTATGCAGAGGCTTTAAGAGAAATTTCTTCTGCAAGAGAAGAAGTTCCTAGTAGAAAGGGATATCCTGGATATTTGTATTCAGATCTTTCTACTTTATACGAAAGAGCTGGAATGGTAAAGGGAAAGAAAGGTTCAATTACTTTAATTCCTATATTAACAATGCCTAATGATGATATAACACATCCAATTCCTGACCTTACAGGTTTTATTACTGAAGGACAAATAGTTTTATCAAGGGAATTATTCCAAAAGAATATTTATCCACCTGTAAATATTTTGCCTTCATTGTCAAGACTTATGAAAGATGGTATTGGAGATGGATATACAAGAGAAGATCATGATCAAGTACAATCTCAGTTATTTGCTCTTTATTCAAAGGTTATAGAAGTTCGTTCGCTATCACAAATAATTGGGGAAGATGATTTAACAGAAATAGATAAAATTTATATGGAATTCGGTAGGGAGTTTGAACAAAACTTTTTAAACCAAAACTTTGATGAATCCAGAACTATTGAAGAATCACTTGATATTGCTTGGGATTTATTCAAACTATTCCCTAAAATTGAACTAGACAGATTGGAAAGTAAATATATAGAAAAATATGGAAGGTGGTAATATGATTCAAAATATTGCTCCTACAAAATCAAATCTATTAAAAATAAAACAGGATTTAAAATTATCTAAAGTAGGTTACAATCTAATAGATAAAAAAAGAACCGTTCTTATAAAAGAGATGATGCAACAAATTGAAAAGGCAAAAGAAATTCAAGAAGATGTAAAAGTACTATTTGAAAAGGCATATTCAACATTAGAAGAAGCAAATATAACTATGGGAGTTATGAATGTGCAAGACATTTCCTTATCAATAGATAAGTCAGAAAATTTTGAAATTTCTTATAAATCCATTATGGGACTTGATGTTCCAAGTGTAAAATATGAGCATGGAACTTTAAGACCTCATTATGGAATGTATATGACAAGCCCTTCAATTGATGAGGCTATAAAAATGTTTCAAAAAATCAAAAGACTTGTATATAGACTTGCGGAGACTGAAAATACAGTTTATAAATTGTCTATAGAAATAAAAAAGAATCAAAAAAGGGCAAATGCTTTAGATAAAATTCAAATTCCAAATCTTGAAGAAACTGAAAAATATATATCAGAGGTTCTCGAAGAAAAAGAAAGAGAAGATTTTTATAGATTAAAAAAGATTAAGAAAAAGAAAAATGTATAGTATTAAAGGAGCAAAAGCTCCTTTTTTCTTGCTTATATACGTTTAATGTGTTAAAATTAATTTAATAGATTAAAATAAAAGGTGAAATTATGAAAAGATTAATTAATATTTTCTTTAATGACAATATAAAATCCTTAGAAGCTTTTATCAAGACAAAAGAACTATTTGAAAAAAGAGGCTTTGAAATTTCTGAAACATTCAGAGAAGAGGCAGAACTTAGCATTTGTATAGGTGGAGACGGAGCTTTTATAAGAGGTGTACACAATTCTGACTTTCCTAAAGTTCCTTTTGTTGGAATAAATACAGGAACTCTTGGATTCTTTCAAGAAATTAGTTTTGATAGAATAGAAAAATTTATAGATGATTATATAGAAGAAAAATATATTATTGATAAAATTAGATTATTGGAATGTGATTTAAAAACAAATGATATTGTGTTTTCTAATAAATGTTTAAATGATTTTGTTATTAAGTCAAACAGTTCTGAAATAATCCATTTAGATGTTTATATAGACGATAATCATCTTGAAACATTTGCTGGAGATGGTTTAATAATCTCAACACCTTCAGGAAGTACTGCTTACAATATGTCTGCAGGAGGAAGTATTATGCATCCATCATTAAGAGGATTTCAATTAACACCATTAGCTCCAATATTTTCAAAAGTTTATAGGACTATTTCAAATTCATTGGTAATTCCTGATACATCTACTTTAAAAATAGTTCCGTTGGAAAATCAACACAAAAAAATTAGTTTTGTTGCTGATGGGATTGAAAAAGACTATACAGATGTATCATACTTTGAATTTAAAAAATCAAGGTTTAAATTGTATAAATTAGTATTCAATGAAAACTGGTACTGGATAAATATGAAAGATAAGTTCTTATAAGAAAATCTTATAATAGACTTTATATCTATAGAAAATTAATATAAATAAAATGTTGAAATATTCTTTAAATATGTTATAATGGAATTAGATATAAAGCTTAAATAAATAAAAATATTATATGATTATATAATAATGAGTTTATTTAGTTGCTTTTTCATATAATGTTCCGATATAAAACAGAGAAGATGAGCCATTTTAAGCTTGTCTTTTTTGTTATCTAAAAAAATTAGAAGGAGAAAATTTATGGAAATGAGAAGAAAGGATAGAGAACTAAGTATAGAAGAGGGAAAAGAATTACTAAAAAACGGAGAATATGGAATTCTTTCAACATCTGATAGCTGTAATCAACCTTATGGAATACCATTGAGTTATGCATATTGTAATGATGTTATATACATTCATTGTACAGACCAAGGTGGACATAAATTAAAAAATATAGAAGAAAATTCTAAAATTTCTTTTACAGTGGTAGATAAAGTTGAGAGATTACCAAACCAATTTTCAACAAAATATATGTCTGTAATTGTATTTGGAAAAATTTCTATAGTTGATGATGAGGAAAAAAATAGGGGTATTCAGTCAATCTTGTTTAAATATTCTCCTGATTTTGTAGAGTCAGGAATGAAATATATTGAAAAAAGTATTGAAAAAATTCATATACTAAAAATAATTATAGATAAAATTTCTACTAAAGGACGAAAAAAGTAATAATTATAATATAAAAAAAGAAAGAAAACACTAAAAATATGACAAAAAGGTATTGACTGAAAGGCGGAAGGCTGATATAATGTTAAGGCACTTAAGAAGGGACTAGATAGGAAGATACCAAAGAGTAGTTTAAAAGCATAAAAAATAATAAAAAAAGTGTTGACAAACGAAAACAATGGTGATATAATATTAAGGTCGCAACAAGAGTGACACGAACCAAGAAAAGTAAACATGATAAAAACTTTGAGAGTACAAAGAAAAACAATAATTTAGGTGTAAAAAAGTCAGCGAGAGCAGACGAACTTTTAATAGAGAGTTTGATCCTGGCTCAGGACGAACGCTGGCGGCGTGCTTAACACATGCAAGTCGAACGTGATTTTTGTGGAGAGCCCTTCGGGGACGGAAGTGAAATGAAAGTGGCGAACGGGTGAGTAACACGTGAGCAACCTACCTTACACAGGGGGATAGCCGTTGGAAACGACGATTAATACCGCATGAGACCACAAAGCCACATGGCTTAGGGGTAAAAGATTTATCGGTGTAAGATGGGCTCGCGTCTGATTAGCTAGTTGGAAGGGTAAAGGCCTACCAAGGCAACGATCAGTAGCCGGTCTGAGAGGATGAACGGCCACATTGGAACTGAGACACGGTCCAAACTCCTACGGGAGGCAGCAGTGGGGAATATTGCACAATGGGGGGAACCCTGATGCAGCGACGCCGCGTGAGCGAAGAAGGTTTTCGAATCGTAAAGCTCTGTCCTATGAGAAGATAATGACGGTATCATAGGAGGAAGCCCCGGCTAAATACGTGCCAGCAGCCGCGGTAATACGTATGGGGCGAGCGTTGTCCGGAATTATTGGGCGTAAAGGGTACGTAGGCGGCCTATTAAGTCAGGTGTGAAAGCGTGAGGCTTAACCTCATTAAGCACTTGAAACTGGAAGGCTTGAGTGAAGGAGAGGAAAGTGGAATTCCTAGTGTAGCGGTGAAATGCGTAGATATTAGGAGGAATACCGGTGGCGAAGGCGACTTTCTGGACTTTTACTGACGCTCAGGTACGAAAGCGTGGGGAGCAAACAGGATTAGATACCCTGGTAGTCCACGCCGTAAACGATGAATGCTAGGTGTTGGGAGTCAAATCTCGGTGCCGAAGTTAACACATTAAGCATTCCGCCTGGGGAGTACGGTGGCAACACTGAAACTCAAAGGAATTGACGGGGACCCGCACAAGCAGCGGAGCATGTGGTTTAATTCGAAGCAACGCGAAGAACCTTACCAAGGCTTGACATATAGTTGAGTTATTGAGAAATTGATAAGTCCCTCGGGACAACTATACAGGTGGTGCATGGTTGTCGTCAGCTCGTGTCGTGAGATGTTGGGTTAAGTCCCGCAACGAGCGCAACCCTTATCTTCAGTTACCAGCATGTAATGATGGGGACTCTGGAGAGACTGCCGATGACAAATCGGAGGAAGGTGGGGATGACGTCAAATCATCATGCCCTTTATGTCTTGGGCTACACACGTGCTACAATGGTTGGTACAACGAGAAGCTAGACAGTGATGTTAAGCAAAACTCTAAAAACCAATCTCAGTTCGGATTGTAGGCTGCAACTCGCCTACATGAAGTCGGAGTTGCTAGTAATCGCGAATCAGAATGTCGCGGTGAATGCGTTCCCGGGTCTTGTACACACCGCCCGTCACACCATGGGAGTTGGCAATACCCGAAGCCGCCGATCTAACCGCAAGGAGGAAGGCGTCGAAGGTAGGGTTAATGACTGGGGTGAAGTCGTAACAAGGTAGCCGTATCGGAAGGTGCGGCTGGATCACCTCCTTTCTAAGGAGTACAAAGAACGACAGTTCAATTAAAATTCTTAGTTTTATCACTGTTTTTTGGTTCATATTTTTTTTAAAATTTTTAATTTTAAACCAAAAGCTGTAAGGCTAACTAAAAGAAAATACCAAAATGATAGTATAAAACATTTAATAATTAGTAGTAAATATTTAATAATTAGTAGTAAATATTTAATAATTATTGAATGGGGGTGCACCCAATCTTAGAAATTTAAACAAAAATAAATTTTTGTAAATTTCAAAGCCGGGTACGCAAAACCCCCAAAAATTTGTACTGTCGTAAAATTTTTGGGGGTGTAGCTCAGTTGGGAGAGCACCTGCCTTGCAAGCAGGGGGTCAGGAGTTCGAATCTCCTCATCTCCACCAAGAAACCTGACAATTAAAGAGAAATATATTTCTGGTCAAGCGACCAAGGGCATAAGGTGAATGCCTTGGCACTGAGAGCCGAAGAAGGACGTGACAAGCTGCGAAAAGTCTCGGGGAGGAGCAAATATCCTGTGATCCGGGAATGTCCGAATGGGGAAACCCACTTGAGCAAACCTCAAGTATCTTGTTGTGAATACATAGCAATAAGAGGGAATAGTTGGTGAACTGAAACATCTAAGTAGCCAGACGAAAAGAAAGAAAAAATTCGATTTTCAAAGTAGCGGCGAGCGAAATGGAAAGAGCCCAAATTAAGTTAAGGAAGAAGAAAGATAGTTGAATGGTCTGGGAAGATCAACCGAAGAAAGTGAAAGTCTTGTAAACGAAATCAGACTTATTCTGACTTAGAAAGAGTAGCATGGGACACGAGAAATCCTGTGTGAATATGGGGGGACCACCCCCTAAGGCTAAATACTACTCAGTGACCGATAGAGAATAGTACCGTGAGGGAAAGGTGAAAAGAACCCCGGGAGGGGAGTGAAATAGAACCTGAAACCTTATGCCTACAAGCAGATAGAGTCTTAAGAGAGATGATATCGTACTTTTTGTAGAACGGGCCAGCGAGTTATGGTGTGCGGCAAGGTTAAGTAATGAAGTTACGGAGCCGTAGGGAAACCGAGTCTGAATAGGGCGAATAAGTCGTATGCCATAGACCCGAAACCAGGTGATCTATCCATGGGCAGGTTGAAGTGAAAGTAAAATTTCATGGAGGACCGAACCGGGTAGCGTTTAAAAGCTATCGGATGACTTGTGGATAGGGGTGAAAAGCCAATCGAACTTGGAGATAGCTGGTTCTCCTCGAAATAGCTTTAGGGCTAGCCTCAATTTAGTTTACAGGGGGTAGAGCACTGAATACCGTAGGGGTGTTAGACATTACCGAAAGTTATCAAACTGCGAATACCTGATAAATGATGATTGGGAGTCAGACTATGTGGGATAAGCTTCATAGTCAAAAGGGAAAGAGCCCAGACCACCAGCTAAGGTCCCTAAATATAGATTAAGTGGTAAAGGATGTTTTACTACTTAGACAACCAGGATGTTGGCTTAGAAGCAGCCATACATTTAAAGAGTGCGTAATAGCTCACTGGTCAAGTGGTAGAGCGCCGAAAATGAACGGGGCTAAAATCTAATACCGAAGCTGTGGACTAATGTAAATTAGTGGTAGAGGAGCATTGTGTAAGGGGTGAAGCTAAGTTGGAAGACGAAGTGGACTTTACAGAAGAGAGAATGCTGGCATGAGTAGCGAAAAGGAGGGTGAGAATCCCTCCCGTCGAAAGCCTAAGGATTCCTGAGGAAGGCTCGTCCTCTCAGGGTAAGTCGGGACCTAAGCCCAGGCTGAAAAGCGTAAGCGATGGACAACAGGTTGAGATTCCTGTACTATCTTTGAATGTTTGAGAGAAGTACTGACGCAGGAGGATATGTTGAGCGTGTGAATGGTAGAGCACGTCTAAGCAAGTAGGTAGAGAATAGAGGCAAATCCCTATTCTTAATATCGAGATGTGATGGGGAGCGAAAAATAAGTAGTGAAGCAACAGATTCCAAACTGCCAAGAAAAGGTACTATTGAGTGAGAAGATACCCGTACCAAAACCGACACAGGTAGGCAAGGAGAGAATCCTAAGACGCGCGGAAGAACCTTTGTTAAGGAACTCGGCAAAATGACCCCGTAACTTCGGGAGAAGGGGTACCATTAGATGTGAAGGGCATACGCCCAGAGCATAGAGTGGTCGCAGAGAATAGGCCCAAGCAACTGTTTACCAAAAACACAAGTCTCTGCTAAATCGAAAGATGAAGTATAGGGGCTGACACCTGCCCGGTGCTGGAAGGTTAAGGGGAAATGTAAGAGCAATCGAAGCATAGAACTTAAGCCCCAGTAAACGGCGGCCGTAACTATAACGGTCCTAAGGTAGCGAAATTCCTTGTCGGGTAAGTTCCGACCCGCACGAAAGGTGTAATGATTTGGGCACTGTCTCAACAAAGGATCCGGTGAAATTGTAGTAGTCGTGAAGATGCGACTTACCCACGATAGGACGGAAAGACCCCGTGGAGCTTTACTGTAGGCTGGCATTGGAATTTGGTATTAAATGTACAGGATAGGTGGGAGACTGAGAAACGAGAGCGCCAGTTTTCGTGGAGTCACTGTTGGGATACCACTCTTTTGATACTAAATTTCTAACTTGATACTCTGAAGCGAGTATAAGGACACTGTCAGTTGGGCAGTTTGACTGGGGCGGTCGCCTCCTAAAGAGTAACGGAGGCGTTCAAAGGTTCCCTCAGAATGGATGGAAATCATTCTAAGAGTGCAAAGGCAAAAGGGAGCTTAACTGCGACACCAACAAGTGGAGCAGATAGGAAACTAGGACTTAGTGATCCGGTGGTACCGAGTGGAAGGGCCATCGCTCAACGGATAAAAGCTACCCCGGGGATAACAGGCTTATCTCCCCCAAGAGTTCACATCGACGGGGAGGTTTGGCACCTCGATGTCGGCTCGTCTCATCCTGGGGCTGGAGTAGGTCCCAAGGGTTGGGCTGTTCGCCCATTAAAGAGGCACGCGAGCTGGGTTCAGAACGTCGTGAGACAGTTCGGTCCCTATCCATCGTGGGCGAAGGAAATTTGAGAGGAGCTGTCCTTAGTACGAGAGGACCGGGATGGACAGACCGCTGGTGTATCAGTTATCATGCCAATGGTAATGCTGAATAGCTAAGTCTGGAAGGGATAAGTGCTGAAGGCATCTAAGCACGAAGCCCCCCTCAAGATGAGATTTCCTGTTGCAGCAATGCAAGAGAGATTCGATACAGAAAATGTCGTAGATAGGTCAGAGGTGTAAAGGTGGCAACATCAAAGCTAACTGATACTAATAAATCGAAAGCTTGACCAGAAATATATACTCTTTAGTTGTAGGGGTTTTAAACAGAAATATATGAAAAGAAAAGAAAAAGTACAAAAGTAAACAAGTATGGCTGTGATGGCTAGGAGGATACACCTGTTCCCATCTCGAACACAGAAGTTAAGTTCCTAAACGTCGAAGGTACTAGTACATCTCGTACTGGGAGAATAGAAAACAGCCAAACAAACCACTCGAAAGAATGGTTTTTTGTTTATATAAATAATTAATTTTGTTTATTGTTGTGAAAGCTCAGAGCTTAACGGCAAAGAAAAGTAAATAAACAAGTATGGCTGTGATGGCTAGGAGGATACACCTGTTCCCATACCGAACACAGAAGTTAATGACCTAACAGCAATCTGTGATTGCGTCGTAGGTCAGATACTAAGAAACTCCATTTGTGAAGCAAATAGCAAGTTTCGACAGTGAAAGCTCAGAGCTTAACGGCAAAGAAAAGTAAATAAACAAGTATGGCTGTGATGGCTAAGAGGATACACCTGTTCCCATACCGAACACAGAAGTTAAGCTCCTAAACGTCGAAGGTACTGATACATCTCGTATTGGAAGAATAGAAAACAGCCAAACTCCTAGGTAGCTCAATGGTGGAGCACCCGGCTGTTAACCGGTAGGTTGTGGGTTCGAGCCCCACCCTGGGAGCCAATTATGCCGGGGTGGCGGAACTGGCAGACGCACAGGACTTAAAATCCTGCGATGTTAACTCATCGTACCGGTTCGATTCCGGTCCTCGGCACCAGTTTTAGGCCCCATGGTCAAGCGGTTAAGACATCGCCCTTTCACGGCGGTAACCCGGGTTCGAATCCCGGTGGGGTCACCATTTAATTTTTATGTGGCGGAGTAGCTCAGTTGGCTAGAGCATGCGGTTCATACCCGCAGTGTCAGGGGTTCAAATCCCTTCTCCGCTACCATTTTTATATTAAGGTTATATTTGGGCGCATAGCTCAGTTGGGAGAGCATCTGCCTTACAAGCAGGGGGTCATAGGTTCGAGCCCTATTGTGCCCACCAAATACGGCCTGGTAGTTCAGTTGGTTAGAATGCTAGCCTGTCACGCTAGAGGTCGTGGGTTCGAGTCCCATCCAGGTCGCCACTAGTATGCTGGTGTAGCTCAATTGGTAGAGCAACTGACTTGTAATCAGTAGGTTAGGGGTTCAAGTCCTCCCACCAGCTCCATATTTGCGGGAGTGGCTCAGTGGTAGAGCATCGCCTTGCCAAGGCGAGGGTCGCGAGTTCGAATCTCGTCTTCCGCTCCAAGAACTCAGAATTTATTCTGAGTTTTCTATTATGTGCCATTAGCTCAGCTGGATAGAGCGTTTGGCTACGGACCAAAAGGCCAGGGGTTCGAATCCTCTATGGCACGCCAAACAAAGTGATTACAGTTTTGTGATTGCTAATTTTTAACTAAAGAATCAAATAAATTATATTTGACTCTTTTTTTTTGCAAAAATTGGGTATAAGGAAATTGATTAACATTATCTTAGAAGCAGAATTAATACATTGATATTATTTAGATTTTTTTATTAATAAATGCCATTTTATATTGTATTTTAGTAGCTTTAGTGATATAATTGTTAAGACACTATTTAAGGAGGCGATTTTATGAAACCGATTATTGGAATTTCAGGTAGTATTTTGATTAATAAGGGTAATACTTTTTCAGGATATAGAAGATCTTATGTAAATCAAGATTATGTAGAAGCTATATTAAGAGCAGGTGGTATTCCTTTTATTATACCATTTAATGAAGATTTGGAAAGTACTAGAGAAATGGTTGAACAAGTTGATGGAATTATTTTATCAGGTGGACATGATGTAGATCCACATAATTATGGAGAAGAACCATTACTAAAAATTGGAGAAGTTTTTCCTGAAAGAGATGCTTTTGATATGGAAATATACAAAACTGCCATTAAGTTAAAGAAACCTATTTTTGGTATTTGTAGAGGTTATCAAATAATTAACGTTGTTAATGGAGGAACTTTATATCAAGATTTATCTTATGCAGATTTTGTTAAACTTAAACATAATCAAGGTGATAATCCAAGTCAGGCTACTCATTTGGTAGAATTAAAAGATGGAACATTTTTGAGAAATATTTTAGGTGAAGAATATAAAGTAAATAGTTTTCATCATCAAATAGTAAAAGATGTTGCGCCTGGATTTAAGATTGTTGCAAAAAGTTCTGATGGAGTTGTTGAATCTATTGAAAAAATAACAGAAGATTGTTTTGTAATTGGGCTTCAATGGCATCCAGAAATGCTATCTTTAAATTGCAAAAAATCTCAAGAGATTTTTAATTCATTTGTCAAAAAAGTCATAGAATACAAGAAGTAGGAGGTGTATATTTTTATGACTAATAAAAATAAGATGGGCTTATTTAGTATTATTCTTTTAGGATTTAATGGTATTATAGGTTCTGGTATTTTCTTGTTACCTAATAAGGTTATGGCACAAGTTGGACCAGCTGCTGTTTTAGTAACATTATTTGATGCATTATTAGTTATTAGTATTGCAGTATGTTTTGCCGAAGTTGGTGGAATGTTTAAAAAGAATGGAGGTCCTTATGTATATGCTAAGGAGGCCTTTGGTGAGTTTGTTGGTTTTGAAGTAGGTTTTATGAAATGGGCTATAGCTATTATTGCTTGGGCTACAATGACTGTTGGTTTTGCTGAAGCTTTAATGGGATTATTACCTAAGGGAACATTTGCTAATGAGAATATTGCAAAAGCTATTATAGTTACTATTATTGTTGTTTTACTTACTTTAGTGAATTTATCAGGTATTAAGACTTCAAAGATTTTAAATAATATTGTAACAACTGGAAAGTTATTACCACTTATTATTTTTATTGCAGTAGGTTTGTTCTTTATAAATGGATCAAACTTTACTCCGTTCTTTGTTCCTGGAAAAACTGCTAGTGGACAAACTATGTCAGCTGGCGCTGCTATTGGTGCTGCTGCATTAACAATATTCTACGCATTTACTGGGTTTGAAAGTATAGCTGTTGCCGCTGAAGACATGGACAATCCAGAAAAAGATGTACCAAAAGCTATTTTATTGGTTATCTTTATTTGTTCGATTTTTTATGTGTTAATTATTGGAATAGCAATAGGAATTTTAGGAACAGATTTAGTTACTGCAAAAGCTCCTATTCAAGAAGCTTTCCAAAGAATTATTGGTAATGCTGGAAAATACTTAGTTGGTGCTGGTACATTAGTATCAATAGGTGGTATTAATTTAGCTGCATCTATAATGACACCAAGAAGTGGTTCAGCTCTTGCTGATGATGGTTTAATTCCTAGAGTCATTGCTAAAAAGAGCTCAAAGGATGTTCCATATATTGCAATAATTATTACAGGCGTTATAACTTTAGCTTTAGGCTTATATGGATCATTAATAGGTTCATTTGCAATATTAGCTGCTATAAGCGTTGTATCAAGATTTGTACAATATGTACCAACTTGTTTATCCGTAATTGTTTTAAGGAAGAAACGTCCAGATTTAAAACCATCATTTAGAGTTCCATTTGGACCAGTAATTCCAATTTTAGCAGTAGTTGTAAGTTTCTGGTTATTATATAATTCAGATATGCAAAAAATAGTAATTGGACTTGGTGGATTGGTTATTGGAGCTGTTGTTTATTTTTTAATGAAATTATTAAACAAAGAAAATGCATAGTAAAAATAAAAAATAGAGAGGAATTTATTTCTTCTCTATTTTTTATTTTTAGTTTATGGTAAAATATATCTAGAGGTGATTTTATGAAAAATACTTTTTTAAATATAAAATATATCATAGAAAAATTTTTAGTTTTGTTTTTGATTTCAATCATAAGTTTTAGCTTTATTTCAAAAGTTTCATATGCAGATGATAATTTTGATAGGGCTAATAGAATTTATGATATGGATTATAGAAGTTTTTTTATAGGAAATATAACTGATGATTCTAATGGGAAATTTAAAATAAAAGTTACCACTATTTTCCTAGGCGAAAATCTTAATGAAATAGAAGTTCCTAAGTTTAAAGAATATAGCTATAGTAGATTAACTCCAGCAAAAGGAGATTATTTTGTAGGAATTTTGAAGAAAGATAATACTTTAGATTTGACTTGGATATTTAAAGCTACTTCTGGTAATTATAAAACACTATATTTAGCAAATGATAAAGATCCTGAAAATTCAGAAGTTAAATTATTCCAGAATATGATTAATAAAGGTGATTATGTACCTAATCTAGATGAAATTGAAAAGAATAAGAGATTAGAGGCTAATAAATATTCAAAACCAAAAGATGATTTTAGTAAAAATTATGATGAGTTGACTGAAGAAGAGAAACAAAACAGACTAGAGGCGGTAAATGAAAAGTCTGAGAAAGATTATAAAGAACGAATGGAAGCTATCTCTAATTTATTAAAAAATCCTGTTGTGCTTATTGTTCCGTCAATTCTGTTTTTATTAATTTTTTATGTTGTTCGTTCAAAAAGAAAATTTTTAAAAGAAATGGAAGAACGTATTGAAGATGAATACAATGACAAAGAATAATTCTATAAATAGTGATTATGAAGCTAAGAAATTATTGAATTTTAGTGTGAAATTTTCTTATTCTTTGCTTTATAATGGAGCTGAAGTTTATAGAGTAGAGGATAGTATAAATAGAATTTGTAAGTCTTTTGAAAACATAAAGGCTGTTAACACTTTTGCTTTAAGTAATATGGTAATTATTTCATTTGTATTTAATGGAACTACTTATACAAGTATGAGAAGATTAAATGATTCTGGAAAAAATTTGGAAAAAATAGCTTTGCTAAATGAGTTATCAAGAAATATAGTTTCTGGAAAAGTTGATATTGATGAAGCATTTAAAGAATTGAAAAATATAAAAAATAAAAGTTCATATAGTAATGTAGCTATTGTTTTGTTAGTTACTATATCTGCACCGTTTTTAGCTTTTATTTTTGGTGGAACTTTAAGCGATTTTATTCCAGCTTCTATGGCTATGCTTGTTGAAATGCTATTTTTGATTTATGTAGAAAAATTAAAGTTACCATCATTCTTGACAACTTTTTTATCTGCAAGTGCAGTAGCACTTTTTACAATGACTATGTCTAGGATTATTCATATTGAAAATGTATCAAGTATTTTGATTGCAGGAATTGTTCCTCTGTTCCCAGGAATACAAATAACAAATTCAATGAGAGATATTTTATCAGGAGATATTTTGTCAGGAATAATTGGAATAATGTCTGCTATATTTACAGCAGTTTCTATTGCTGTTGGTGTAGTTCTAATTCTTAGACTTTTTGGATAGGTGATTTTATGGATTTATTTTTAAATATAATTTGTGCGGTTGTATCTAGTATTGCATTTTCAATATTTTTTATAGTACCAAAGAAAGCTATTATTTACTGTTCTATTACTGGAACTATCAGTTGGATTGTTTATTATTTTTGTAGTGAACATTTTGGAAATGCGGTTAGCAATTTGATTGCATCTATAGTTGTAGGGTTATTTGCAGAATACTTTTCTGTAAGGTTAAAAATGCCTTCTACAGTATTTTTATATGTTGGAATTGTAATGTTAGTTCCAGGGTATGGAATGTATCACACTATGGAATATTTTGCAAAAAATGAGTATTTATTAGCTTTAGATATTGGAATAAGCACAGTTGTGCATGCAGGTTCTATAGCAATTGGAGTTTTAGTTTCAGCGGTATTTTCCAAATCGATTAAGAGAGTAAAATTTGATAGAGTTAATAAAATTAACGAAATAACTGAAATAATAGGAGAGTTCTCAGAAAAACAATAAAGAAAGTTTAATTCGAATAGACTTTTTTATGAAAAATTTTTTTGTAAAAAGGTTGATTTTTTTAGTTAAATAATGTATAATACTTAATGTTGTTTTATGGGAGTAGATGAGTTCTGGTGTGCTCTCTGGTCTTCAAAACCAGCATGAGGAGTTTGTAGCTTCTTAGGTGGGTTCGATTCCCACATATTCCCGCCAGTTTTTTTAAAATACAATTTAGCACTTGACTATTCTTTTACGATGAAGTATAATTATGTTAAGCTGTTATTTGGTATAATTATGTTAAGATGTTATTTAATAAATGGAGGTGTGTTATGTCAAATTTAAAAAAATTGCAATCAAAACAATTAGACGAGTTTTTTGAAGCAATATTAATGTTAAAATCTAAAGATGATTGCTATGCTTTCTTTGAAGATGTATGTACTTTACGTGAATTAAATTCTATTTCACAAAGATTAGAAGTTGCTAAACTTTTAAAAATAAGAAAAACTTATAACGAAATAGAACTTGAAACTGGAGCATCAACTGCTACAATTAGTAGAGTAAATAGATCATTACAATTTGGTGCAGAAGGTTATGAATTAGTTCTTGATGCGTTAATTGCTAAAGATTTAAAAACTAAAAAATAATTGATTTTAAGTAAAATAGATACTATTTTAAAATAGTATCTATTTTTTTGTTATAGATTTTAAAATTTATTGAAATATTAAAGATACAATGCTATAATATAATTGTTAGTTTTAAATTTATAAGGGGGTATTGTCATTATGATTAATGAAAGAATTAGTAAATTGAGAAAGTTGATGGCTAAAAGAAATATAGACGCCTATATTGTACCTAGCTCAGATCCGCATCAATCAGAATATTTAGCGGATTATTACAAAACTAGAGAATTTATAACAGGTTTTACAGGTTCTGCAGGAACTGCTGTTATTACTACAAAGAAATCAGGTTTATGGACTGATGGTAGATATTTTATTCAAGCCGCTAAAGAATTAGCTGTTGGAGAAGTTGAACTTTATAAAATCGGTGTTCCTGATTCAATTTCTATTGAAGAATTCTTGTTAAAAGAGTTTCCAAGTAGAGGAGCAAAGATTGCTTTTGATGGTAATAATACTTCTGTTGCAGAATATGAAAATTTAATGAAAAAGTTACCTAATTTTGAGTTTATAACTGATGTTGATTATGTGGGAGATATTTGGAATGAAGAAGGTCGTCCTGCAAAACCAGATAGTAAAGTTTATATTTTTGATGAAAAATATTCTGGAGAGTCAACTTCTAATAGAATAGCAAGACTTAGAGAAATGATGAAAGAAAAAGGAATAGATTATCATTTTATAGGCTCATTAGATGATATTGCTTATGTTTTAAATATTAGAGCTAATGATGTTCAATGTAATCCTGTAGTAATTTCATATTTATTAGTTTCTGAAAATGCTTGTAATTTATACATTGATAAATCTAAATTATCAGAAGAAGTTGCAAATTATTTAAAGGAAAATAATATTTCTATCAAAGCTTATGAAGTTATAGGAAGAGATATTTCTGATATTGAAGCTAAAAAGACTTTGTATTTAGAAACAAAAAAGACAAATGTAGCAGTTTATTCATCAATCGGAAGAGGAGTAAATGTTGTTACAGGCTTAAATCTTACTTCAATAATGAAATGTCATAAAAATGAAATTGAAATAAAAAATACTAAGAATGCATTCATTAAAGACGGAGTTGCACTAGTTAGATATTTAAATTGGTTGGAAACAGGTGTTTCAACAGGAACTATAACTGAAATGATTGCATCAGAAAAGTTATTTGAATTTAGAAAACAACAAGATTTGTTTATTGAAGACAGTTTTGAAGCAATTTCTGCTTATGGGGCAAATGCTTCAATGCCACATTACAAACCAAGTCATGAACATCCTGTAAAAGTTGAACCAAGAGGATTATATTTAATTGATAGTGGTGGACATTACTTAGATGGAACAACTGATATAACAAGAACAGTTGCACTTGGAGAATTAAAAGAAGAAGAAATTTATCATTATACATTAGTTTTAAAGGCACATATTGCTTTAATGGAAGCTAAGTTCTTAGAAGGAACTAATGGTGGATATTTAGATGCTTTCACAAGATATAATCTATGGAAGAATAGAATTAATTTCAATCATGGTACAGGACATGGAGTTGGTCATGTTTTAAATGTTCATGAAGGACCTCAAAGAATAGGTACTGCAGGAAATGAATATCCAATGGAAGTTGGAATGATAACTTCTGATGAACCAGGAATTTATATTAGTGGTAGTCATGGAATTAGAATTGAAAGCATTATGGTTTGTGTTAAAGATGAAATGACTGAATTTGGACAATTCTTAAAATTTGACAATTTAACAGTTGTGCCTATTGATACAAGACCTGTAGATAAATCATTAATGAGTGAAGAAGAAATTACTTGGTTAAATGATTATAATAAGATGTGCTATGAAAAATTATCTCCATATTTAAGTGGACATGATTTAGAATATTTAAGAGAACAATGCAAGGAAATTTAACGGAATTTGATATAAATTATGAATTAAAAAAACTACCTGATTTACCAGGGGTTTATATAATGTATGATAAGGATGATAACATTATCTATGTTGGAAAATCTGTCTCTTTAAAGAATAGAGTTAGGTCATATTTTACTACTAATCACAAATACAAAAAAGTTCAAGCTATGGTAGAACATATTCATAGATTTGAATATATAATTGTAAACAACGAAACTGAAAGCTTAGTTTTGGAAGCAAATTTGATTAAGAAAAATAGACCTAAGTATAATATAAATTTAAAGGATGATAAACAATATCCTTATATAAAAATTACAAATGAAAAATTTCCTAAAATTTTAAAAGTTAGAGATGTTAAGGAAGATAAGGCTCAATATTTTGGGCCTTTTCCTACAATTTCAGACTTAGAAAAATTGATGGAATTATCAATATTGATTTACAATATAAGAGATTGCAAGTTGAACTTTGATAAAGGAAAGTTTTTACAAAGACCTTGTATGAGCTATTATTTGGGAAGATGCACAGCACCATGTACTCAAAATATAGATAGAGAAAATTATAATAATGATGTTAAAAGAGTTATTAAGTTTCTTTCAGGAGATACAACTGAGATAAAAGAAATTTTACTAAACAGAATGAAAAAAGCATCAGCAAAAGAAGAATATGAACTCGCAATGAAATATAGAGATTTTTTGAGTGAAATAGATTATTTATTTACTAAGCAGATTTTTAATATCAAGAAATTTAAGGAATATCATTTGATTTCTTATGCTTATGCTGAGAATATTTTAGTTGTTGCAATTTTTATTGTAAATGATGGACTTGTAGTTGATAGAAAACATTTCATTGTTGAAAATATTTTGGACTTGGAAGTTGAAGAGCTATTCTCAAATGTTATAAGACAATTTTACATAAGTCATCATAACAAGGTTAAAGAAGTATATATTGATTATTCGGATGAAAAATTTTTAAATGAAATTTCATTATTCTTAGCAAATATTTTTTCTGAAAAATCTATTTCTGTAAAAAATCCTAAAAAAGGTGTTAAATTTGATCAAATGAAAATTTTGCAAAAAAATGCAAATGAAATTTTAACTAAACATATTTTTGACAGTAAAAATATAAATATAAAATATTTACAAGCTATTAATTATCTAAAAAATATTTTGGATATTGACAATCTAAACAGAATAGAATGTTATGATATTTCAAATATTTCAGGTGATTTTAATGTTGGGAGTATGGTAGTTTATAAAAATGGTTTTAAAAGCTCAAAAGATTATCGAAAGTTTAAGATAAAAACAGTTGTAGGGCAAGATGATTATTCAAGCCATAGAGAGATGCTCACAAGAAGATTTAATAGATTTTTAGATGAAAAAATAAATTCTGCTGGAAGCAGTTTTTCAGAAAAGCCGGACTTAATTTTAATGGATGGTGGAAAGGGACATGTTAATGTAGCAAAAGAAGTTCTTTTGGAAAAGAACTTGGATGTTCCTGTTATTGGACTTGTAAAAAATGACAAACATAGAACTAAAGGAATAATTTTTGAAGACAATTATATCGAATTAGATATAAATACAAATATATATAGATTTTTATTTGACATACAAGAAGAAGTTCATAGATTTGCTATTAACTATCATAGAAGTTTACAGAATAAAAAATTACAAAATTCTGTTCTTGATGAGATAAAAGGTGTTGGAGAAATTAAAAAGATTAAACTATTATCTCATTTTGGAAGCATTTCTTCGATAAAAAAAGCAAGTGTTGAAGAACTTCTTATGGTTGATAAAATGGATAAGAAAACAGCTAAAAATATTTTTGATTTTTTTAATAATGAGGGATAATATGAAAAAAAGTGTTCTATTGAAAGACTTAGTTGAAAAACTTGGATTTGAGATTGTTTATAAAAGCGATGATTATGATAAAATAGAAATAGATATTAATGAAGTTAATAGACCTGGGCTTCAACTAAGTGGTTTTTTTGATACTTTTTCATATAAAAGAATTCAAATAATTGGACTTCCGGAGCATGAATATTATAACAAATATTTACCCTTTGATGAAAGAAGAAATATTTTTGATAAGTTCTTTTCATATCCGATTCCCGCTTTGATTTACAGTTATGGAATTAATATACCTTATGAAGTTTATTCTTTGGCAAAAAAACATAATAGAACAATTTTAAGAGTAGATTATGGAACTACAAAACTTATTTCCAAGTTGAATTTATTTTTAGAATATGCCTTAAGTGAAGAAATAAGAGTTCATGGTGGATTACTTGAAGTTTTTGGTATGGGAATTTTAATACTTGGTAAAAGTAGTATAGGGAAAAGTGAAACTGCTCTTGAACTTATTGCTCGTGGACATAGATTGGTGGCAGATGATGCTGTAGATATAAGAAAAATAGATAACAAACTCTATGGTGAGTCACCTGAAAATATTCGACATTTTTTAGAGATTAGAGGGCTTGGAATATTGGATATTGAAAGGTTATATGGATCAGGGGCAATAAAAAGATCTACAGAGATTGATTTTGTTATTGAGCTTGAAAATTGGATAGATAACAAAGAATATGATAGATTAGGTCTTGATGATAAATACAAAAGTATCCTTGGCCTTGAACTTCCATATATTGTAATTCCTGTAAAACCGGGTAGAAATATAGCACTGATTGTTGAAGTTGCAGCAAGAAATATGCGCCAAAAAATGTATGGATATAATGCTGCAGAGGAATTAAATAAAAGAATAATGGAAGAAATAAAAAATAAATCAAATTAGGTGGTAAATATGTTATTTAGTAAATTAAATTGTATTGTAAGATATGATGAACCTTTAAAAAATCATACTACATTCAAAATTGGTGGAAATTGTATAGCTTTAATTGAACCAAGAGAAGTTTCCGATATAGTTGAAACTATAAAAATATGTAGAGAAAATAGTATTAAATTTTTTGTAATTGGAAATGGATCAAATTTACTTGTTCCAGATGAAGGATATAATGGAGTTATAATAAAATTAAAGGGTGAATTTTCAACAATACAAGTTGAGGGCGAATATTTAATAGTAAATTCTGGTGCAAAATTATCAGAAGTTTATACTGTAGCTTATGAAAATTCTTTAACAGGATTTGAATTCGCTTCAGGAATTCCTGGAACAATAGGTGGAGCAGTCTATATGAATGCAGGAGCCTATGGTGGTGAAATGAAAGATATAGTGGAATCCGTTCAAGTTTTGGACTTAGATAATTTTGAATTAAGAGAATTAAAAAATGAAGAGCTTGAATTTTCTTATAGAAAAAGCATAATTCAAAGGAAAAACTATATTGTAACTACTATTAAGTTGAAATTACAAAAAGGAAATAAAGAAGAAATAAATGCTGTCTATGAAGATTTAAGAGAAAGAAGAAATTCAAAACAACCTTTGAACTTCGGTTCTGCGGGAAGTACATTTAAAAGACCTGAAGGACATTTTGCTTCAAAATTAATCGAAGATGCTGGACTTAAAGGATATCATATAAATGATGCTTGGGTTTCCGAAAAACATTCAGGCTTTGTTGTTAATAAAGGAAATGCGAGTTATAAAGAGGTTATGGAGCTTATTGAATATGTTCAAAAAGTTGTTTTTGAAAAATTTGGAGTTAAGTTGGAAACAGAAGTAAGAATTTTAAAGGATTAGGTTATGGAAGCAGTTATAATTACAGGAATGAGTGGAGCAGGAAAGACATTGGCATTAAACCATTTTGAAGATATGGGTTATTATTGCATGGAAAATCTCCCTCCAAAATTTATTGTAGATTTTGTTGAATTAATAAATAATTCTACAAAGTCTATTGAAAAGTTGGCTATAGTTATTGACGTTAGAGCTAGGTTTTTTGAAGACTTATCAGAAACAATTCAAAATTTGAAAAAAATGGATTGTGAACTTAAAGTCTTATTTTTAGATGCAAGTAATAGAACTCTTATTAATAGATACAAGGAATTAAGACGTCCTCATCCTGTAAACCCGAATGGTGCACTTTCAGATTCCATAGAGCTAGAAAGGGAATTACTTAATGATATAAAAGATAAATCTGATATTATCATAGATACTACAAGACTTTCTGCTATAAGTTTTAAAAATAAATTGAATTCAATTTTTTTCAATGGTAATAAAAAAGATTTAGTTATAAATATAGAATCATTTGGATTTAAAAATGGAATTTTGGTTGAAGCTGATTTAGTTTTTGACGTTAGATTTTTACCTAATCCATATTATATTGAAGAACTAAAAGAACTTAACGGAAAAGATGATGAAATTCAAAATTATGTTATGGATTTTGATGACTCAAAGATATTTTTAGATAAGGTTGTTGATTTATTGGAGTTCTTAATACCTAAATATAAGGCTGAAGGAAAAAATATGCTTACTATTGGAGTTGGATGTACAGGTGGAAAGCATCGTTCTGTTTGTTTAGCTGAAAAAATTTATTCAGAACTTAAAAAAGAACATTCTAATGTTAATATTTCTCATAGGGATGAAAGACTATGGTAGATGATACTAGAATTGTAACCATAGGAGGAGGAACTGGAAGTTCTACTATTCTTAAAGGTTTAAAAAAATATTTTAAAGATATTACTGCAATTGTAACCGTCGCTGATGACGGTGGAAGTTCCGGAATGCTTAGAGATGATTTAGGAATTATTCCACCTGGAGATATTAGAGCTTGTTTGATTTCTTTAGCAAATACTGAAAAATCAATGGAAAGATTGATGAAATATAGATTTAAAGAGGGAAATCTTAAGGGACAAAGCTTTGGAAATTTATTTCTAGTTGCAATGGCAGATATTTATAAAGATTTTATGTTAGGTATCCAAGAAACTTCTAATATTTTAGCAATAACCGGTAAAGTTTTACCAGTTACTTTAGATAATATAAAATTATTTGCAGAGCTTGAAAATGGAGAAATAATTGAGGGAGAAAGTAATATAACAGCTTTAAACTTAGAAGATGAAAATAGTAGTAGAATAAATAGAGTTTTCATTTCTCCTAAATATGCTAAACCACTTAATGAAGTTGTTCATGAAATCTATAATTCTGATGTAATTTTAATAGGCCCTGGAAGTTTATATACTTCTGTAATTCCTAATTTGTTAATTTCTGAAATAAGTGAAGCATTAACAAATACTAAAGCAAAAATTTGCTTTATTTTAAATGTTGTTAATCAATCAACAGAAACCTTCGATTATAAGGTTACTGACCATTTAAACGCAATTTATAAGCATTGTGAAGGAATTAAAATTGACACAGTAATAGTAAATAATGAAATAATTCCTGAAGAGGTAGATTTAAAATATAAAAGAAAAAGTGCAAGTCAACTGTTACTAAGTGATGAAGAAAGAGAATATTTAAAAAAATTAAAAATAAGGGTTTTAGAGGACAATTTAGTTAGTAAGTCTTCAGGCTATTCAAGACATAATGAAGATAAACTAGCTAAATTAATTTTAGAAAATTTTTAAATTATAAAAATTTTTATAACTTAGAATGATAAAATTTAGATTGGGTTTTCTCCCAATCTTTTTTGATTATTTATTATAAATTGTATCATAACAGAAAAAGTCTTTATAAAATATATAAATATATTGACATAGTTAGATATTAAAGGTATAATTAAAATATACTTCATTTAATTAATTAATTAATAAATAATAATCGGGGGGGATAGTTATTAAATCAGTAACTCTAGTCATAGATATGACTAATGATTGTAATTTAAGGTGTTCATACTGCTATTTAGATGCAGGAGTGAAAAAACAGAGTTTAGATGTGAATGATGTTTATTGCTTTATTAATAAAGTTTTTAGAAAATTTAGTTCAAATATGTATATTTTATTCCATGGTGGTGAGCCACTGTTAAGATTTAATGAAATTAGACAAATAGTAGAAAAAATTGAAAATTCTTGCTTTTCAAAATATGTTAAATATTTAATTCAAACAAATGGAATATATATTAATTCTGAGGTTATAGAATTTTTTAAAAAATATGGGTTTGGTGTAGGCGTTAGTATTGATGGATTTACAGATGTTTCTAACATAAATAGATTAGATTTTAATGGTAAAAGTACTACAAAAAAAACTATTGCTTCCTTAATTATGATGAATAGTTTAAACTGTAAGTATAGTATAATTTCTGTTTTAAACAAAAGTAATTATAAATTGATTATAGATGAGTTGGATAATTTTTTTGATTTGGGAGTACATAACTTTTCCGTTAATTATTTTTTACCATCTGGTCGAGGTCGATTCTCAGACCTAAGATTATCATCAGAGGAAATGTTTTATACATATAAAAGTATTCTAGACAAATTGGCTAACAAATTAAAAAAAGATAATATATTGATATTTGAGAAAAATATGTATTATTTTATAAAAAAGATGATAACTAAAAAAAATTCTTACATGTGTATGTCTTCCCCTTGTGGAGCTGGAATTTCACAGTTTGCTTTGTCTAGCGATGGAAACGTTTATCCTTGTGCGGATTTTTGTGAAGATAAAAAATTTTCGTATGGAAGTGTTAAAGAAGATTTTTGGGATAATATGTTAAATAATCAGACATGGAAAGAATTAAGGTATAATTATAAAAATAATATACTTGAATGTAAGTTATGTGAATTTAATAAAGAATGTTCAGCTTGTTGTTCTGCAAGAAGTTATTATAATAATTCAAAAATTAAATCTATAGATCCAGTATGTGAGTTTAACAAATTAATGATTGTTTTTTTGCGAGAAGAATTATCCAAAAAAGGAGATATTTACTTTTGGTGGAATAGTTTGAATACTACTTTAAGTTTGAGAGGAGATAAATTTGGAAAATATAATTAAAGTTAATAATCTTTCAAAGACTTATAGATATAATAATATATTTTTAAATGCTGTTAATGACATATCTTTTAATATAAAAAAAGGAGAGTGTGTTGGATACATAGGTAAAAATGGATCGGGGAAAACTACAACTTTAAGAATATTATCAGGTATAATACATCCTTCAGAAGGAAATGTTGTAGTTGATGGAAAAGTGCCGTATTTAGAGAGAGTTAATCATGTTAAAAATATAGGAATAATGTTTGGTAATAAGCCTCAACTTTGGCCGGAGCTTTCTCCTAATGAGGCTTTCCATATATTAAGGGATATATATGAAGTTGAAAAGAAGTTATTTAAACAAAATTTTGAAGAAATAGTTTTTATGTTAGGACTAGAAGAATTAGTAAATAAACCTTTAAGAAAAATGAGTTTAGGACAAAGAATAAAATGCGAAATAGCTTCAATATTTTTACATAATCCAAGTATAATTTTTTTAGATGAACCAACAATTGGACTTGATATAGAAACAAAAGAAAAAATAAAGAAGTTTATAAAATTTTTGAATTCGGAAAAAAATGTAACGGTATTATTTACATCTCATGATTTAAATGATATTTCAGACGTATGTAAAAGAATTATCATCATAGATTCTGGAAAAATAATAGAAGATAATACTACTGAGGGTATAGTTGAAAAATATGGTAAAAATAGAATTATAGAATTCAAAAATTTACAGCATGAAACGAAATTAGAGATGATTTCAATAGTTAAAAAATTGGATTCATATTGTAAAATTATATACGAAGGTAAAAATGAATTACATATAACTATTAGAAACAGCAAAAATACTTCATTAGTTTTACATGATTTACTTTTTGACACAAATATAGAGATTAATTTTAGAGAATGTAGTTTTGAAGACTCTATTTATAAAATTTTTACTGGTAAGGAGAAATCAGAATGAATTTAAGAAAATACTTAGCTTTTGTAAAACTAATTTTTATTAGGCTATCTAAATACAAGTATGAAATTATATGGAATTTTTTAAGCTCTGTAATTTTGATAATTTTCTTGATATCATTTTGGAAAAGTGTGTATGTAAGTGGAGGGACAATAAATGGATATGATTTTAATGATATTTTAAAATATACATTATTGTCTCAAATTATATATGCATTGACTACTAATAGAATAGATAGAGTTATTTCTAAACAAATACAAGATGGAAGTATATTGAATTCATTAACAACACCAGTAAATTTATTTTTTAAGTTCTGGTTCATTAGAATTGGAGAGGTTGTGTGGGTTTTTTTAACTCAAATAATTTTATTCATTTTAACAATTTTTATATATTTTGATGTTAGTGTGAAAAAAGTTGAACATTTGGTTTTTTTTGTGATATTAATTTTTATATCTATATATTTGAATTTTGTTATAAATTATATAGTTGGACTTTTTTCGTGTTGGATAATTAGTGTTGAAGGAGTTACACATTTTAAAGACTTTTTATTTTCTATTTGTTCTGGATTACTTATTCCTTTAGAGTTCTTTGAAGATAAGTACAGGAATATAATTGAGTTTCTTCCTTTCAAATATATTATTTATATGCCTATAAATTCATTAAAAGTAAATTCAATTGAGAATTTTTATAGTATACTTTATGGAGTTATTTGGTGTTTGGTGCTTTCCTATATACTATTTAAATTTCAAAATAGAGCTTTAGAAAAATTAAGTATCTTTGAGGGGTAGTTATGAAAACTTTTAAATTGTTTATTTCAATTAGAAAATTAGAACTTAAATTAAGATTAAGTAATAAATTTGATTTTTTTATATTTATTTTATCAGATTTTTTTACACAACTACTTACTTTTATATTTATACATACTTTATTTGAAAATATACCTAATTTAAATGGGTGGAGTTACGAACAAATACTATTAATTTTTGGTTTATATCAATTTTCTTACGGATTATTTGGATTTTTATTTTGGCCACTTTATGACTTCTCATATATTTTGGTATCTGGGAATTTAGATGGTATTTTAGTTAAGCCGATAAACGAACTACTACAATTATATGGCAAAGGAATAGGTGATGTAGGAGGAGTTTTTCTAGGGTTAGTTATTATTATAAGATTCATAAATATTTCTCAAATAAGTATAATAAGACTTCTATTGATTATAATTCCAATGACATTTATGAATATATTAATATTTGTGTGTTTATTTACAATAGTAGCAAGTCTTTCATTTTGGTTTGAAAATATATCTAATTCATTAATTAGAATAATCCAATCATTGACAATATATTCAAAATATCCATTAAATATTTTTAATAAATTTATAAAAATTATTTTTACTTTTATTATTCCTTTTGGATTTATGGGATATTATCCTGTTGCTATTTTATATGGGAAAGAACAATTATATTATATTTGTATTGAGGTGCTAGTTTGTCTATTTTTAGTATTGTTTACTAAGTTTATTTGGAAAAAAGGAATAAAAAAATACAGTGGGGTGAACAGTTAGTGGATTTGTTAAAGTATATAGAAATTTTAAATGATTTTCAGGAATATATAAAAAATAAATTATTAGATCTTAATCTTAAAGTTATTATTATAAAAGGAGACTCTGATTATGGAAAAACAACTATTCTAAGTAAACTTTTTTCTGAATATAACAACTTTTTAAAAATATATCAATCATCATCTTCTCTAAATAGCAGAAAAATACTTGAAGATGGCTTTATATTTGAACTTAACCATATTAAAAGATTATTTTTTAAAGATACAAAAGTTTTATTTTTAGATGAGTTTTCAAATTATTCTATAATAAATGATTTATATAAATGGAATGATATATTTAAAATTTATATTACAATAAAGGAAGAAGACATACTTTCTAAGCTGTATACTGAATATTATATTTTAGATATTGAAAAAGAATACAAAAATTATATTTTTACAAAAAAATTATTAGAAGAATCTTTTTTTTCGAAAAATATAAAACAGAGTATTATTTTATTAGATTCTAATTACAGTGAGAAAAGCTTTAAAAATAAAGAAAAAGCAAAATCGAGTTTTTTATTTGTAGGTAAAGAATATACATGGATAAAAACATATTGTTTTGATTAATAGAGGTGAATATATAGATGGATTTTAAAATATTACATTTTTATAATATAATTTTGATAATTAATCCTTCTAATGGAAGATGGATATCTTACAAATTAGATATGAATCATGATGTTAATAATAGATTTAATAATATGAATGATTTTAAGTCTAAATATACAGAATTATATAATTATATACAATTAAATTATAATAAACTTAATGAAAAAAATTTTAAAAATATAAGAAATCTTAAATATTTGATATTAAATATTACATCTGATTGTAATATGAATTGTAAGTATTGTTATGCTAAAAAATTTAAGAAAAGAACGGCTATGGATAGCGAAATAATGATTTATACTATAAATAAAATATTGGAGAATAATAAATCAAAAGAATGTTTAAATGTAATATTTCACGGTGGAGAACCATTACTAGAAAAAAATAAAATAAAAAAAATTATAAATTTATATAAAAATCAAAATATAAATTTTATAGTTCAAACAAATGGTAAATTATTAGATGAAGATTTTATTTTGTTTTGTAAATTAAATAAAGTTAGTTTAAGTTTAAGTGTTGATGGTTTTAAAATTTATAATAATCTGTCGAGAGAAATGGATGAAAATTATTTGAAGAATATAATAAAAAATCTAGAAATAATGAATAATTTAGATGTAAATAGAGGTGTAATATCTATTATAAACAAAACTAATGTTAAAGACATGATATATAACGCTGATAGATTGATTGATTTAGGTATTAATAAATTTACATTCAATTTGATTTATCAAAGTAATACTATTGAAGATAATTCACTTCCAGACATTGAAGTATTAATTGAAGAAACAAAAAAATTAATATCTCATCTATTTTGTCTAAATAATAAACAAAATTATAATATATGGGGGAAGTATTTTGAAAGGAATATATATGCATTGTGGAAAAAAATGTTTTATTTGTCTGATGATTACATGTGTCTAAATTTACCTTGTGGAGCAGGATCAGAAGTAATAACAGTTGATGAATATGGAAAGGTTTATCCTTGTTCAGTTTATATAGGTTCAGATAATTATATTACTGATATATGGAATTTCGACTTTTCAAATAAGATAAAACATAATTTTAGAGATATAAAAAAAATTGAAAAATGTAGAGTTTGTGAATTTAATAAGTTTTGTGTTGGAGGGGGTTGTCCAGGATTTATAAAAGATAGTACTGGATCGTTTTACGGAGAAAGTTTTTATTGTAAGTATTTTTATGAAATAATTAAATTTTTGTATTTTATCACACTAAATTCTGTAGACAATAAAATTACTAAAAATTTTTGATATAAAGTTTTTAAGTTTTTCAGGAAGGAGGTTTTAATATGAACAAATCAAAAGACAAGATTGTTGAATTGAAAGAACATAAAGATTCTAATATTGATAGTTTAGTAGAAGAATTGAAAGACGTTGTTTCTTGGAAAGATTTATTACCAGACTATGATGATGATAGTTTAATGGTACATTGGTCTAATGTAGGTGTAATTAACTCATAAACTATTCTAGATACTTTTTTACATCTATGGGTACTAATTTATTTTACTTGAGTATTTACTAAGTAAAGATTTAAAAGAGACTTACTATATTTGTAAGTAAAAAAGAATTATATCAGCAATAGAACTCTCTTAATATAATTTATATATTTTATAGCTTGTAAAAAACATAAAGAGAGTTCTATTTATGGTAATAATGAATAGTCTATAATATTATAAATTATATTTGATTTATTGTAATTGATATAATTATTTTTAATATTATAGAAAATAAAGTATAATTATAATGTTAGAAAAAACTTTATGAATATAAATTATTAGAAAACATATGCATATTTTTTTCTTAAATTATTTATTTATGATACTGAGGGTATTCTAAAAATAGATTTTGAAATTTTTATTAGATATTGAAATTAAAATAATGGTTATATATTAGTTGTTATAATTTGAGATATAAATAAGATACAATTATTAAAATTCGAAATATCAGTAGCATAAAAAATAGGTAAGATAATAGATTACACTATAATAATATGTGAATTAAATTTGATTTATGAGAATTTAAACCTATAAATTACAAATAAAAAATAGGTAATATTAATAAATTAATAGTAAAATAATTTAATAATTTGAAAGTTATTGTATTAGATAATATTATTACTTTAGTTGTAATTTCATTAAAATCATTTTACAAATAGAAATTTATTATATATTATATTTTTAATATGGAGGTGTAAATTATAAAACTTAGAATATTATTTTATAAATTAATGAAACTATTAATATCTTTTATACCAGTAAAAAAAAATAAAATAAAAAATAAAAATATAATATTGATATTATCTCATAATAATTTGGGTGATGTTGTCTGTGATTCGATATCTATCCAAAGTTTAAAAAATCATTATTTAGATTCTTATTTGGTTGTATTGGTAAGAAGAAAAGAAGGGGTAGAATTTTTGAAATATTGTGATTTAATAGATGAAGTATTGGTTTTACCATCAAGTAAATCTAATTTTTTAAAATTTGTTGAATTTTCTTTAACTTTAAAGAAATATAATTTCACTGAAAGTTTTCAATTAGTTAGAATATTTTCGCAATGGAATAGGGCTTATTTACCGTATTTTGTAGGAATAAAAAAAAGATATGGAATTTTAAACAAAAATTCTTTGAATGAAAATCACTGTTGTTTCACTAAATATTGTGTAGAGAATAAATATAGAAATAGAGTAACAGAATCTATAGATATTATAAAATTATCAGGTGTTCATAATTTTAATTTTTCTTTAAAAACATGGTACACTCTTGAAAATATTTCGCAATACACAACTAATAGTTATATAATAATTCAGCCAGGGGCAAGTATAGGTAAAAAACGATGGCCAGAAAAAAATTTTTTAGAATTGGTAAAAATGATATCAACAGAATTTTCTTCTATAGAAATATTTATTATAACTTCTCCTAAAGAATGTTTTTTATATAAATTTTTCGTTGAAAATTGTAAACAATATAAAAATGTTAAAGTAGTTGGTAATCTAAAAATTAATACTTATTTAAATATTTTATCTAATTCAAAACTTATTATATGTAATGATAGTGGACCTATGCATTTTTCAATAGCAAATAATATATATTGTTTAGCTTTGTTTGGTCCAACTCCACCAATATACGCTATTGATAAGAATTTAAGTAAGAAAATAGTTGTAATGCGTTCCAAGTGTGATAAAAAGTATTTAAATTGTGATGTTTATAGAAATTCAACGAACGAGAGAAAGAATTTACTTAAAGATATTTGTTTGTCCGAGAATTGTGTATGTGTTGATAGTATATCAATAAAAAGTGTTTATAATGTTTTTAAAAAAATTTATAATAATGTATTTATATAGTGTGAGGTATATTATGGAAAAAATAGTTTTTATGATAAAAAAAGTTATTAGTAGCGGAAACAGCATCTATATTTGTGGGAATGGTGGATTTGCATCAATGTCTGAGCATTTTTCTTCTGAGTTACAAAAATCATTGTATAATAAGAGAGATATTTCTCTAGAATTATCTGAAAAAATAAGGATTTTATCTAAATTAAATGGAATTGAAGACTTTTCAAAAAAAATGGAAAATGGATTTCCTGTATCATCTCTAGCAAGTAATCTATCTACAATCACTGCAATAAGCAATGATATAAGTTTTGATATGATTTTTGCACAACAAATATTTAATAAAGCAAAAGAAGGAGATTTAATAATTTTATTAAGTTCTTCTGGTGTGTCAAGAAATATTATTAATTCAGCTATTATATCTCATATTATGAAGTTAAAAATTATTTTAATTACGGGTAATAATGAAATAGGATATAGAGATATTGTAGATTATATATACAGAATAAATAGTGATAAGTGTCATATTATACAAGAAAAAACACTTGAATTAATACATAAAATTTGTTTAAAAATTCAAAATTATAAATAATATGGGTAGGTGTAGCTTTTGGATTTTTTAAATTTCGTAAATTACACTTTAAATATAAAGTTTAAATATTCTAAAAATTTATTTATATACGATAATTATTTGATAACTTTAAAAAATTTTATTGAAGACATGGATTATTGTGTTTATTCAAAAATGATAAAATTAAACAGTGGGGCTATATTCGTTTGTAGGTTTAATAAAAGTAATTTAATATTTGATAAATTTATAGCTATATTTAATGACAAAATAGTAAATCCTCTATTTGTTATTGAATATAATATTATGAAAGAATATAGAAAATATGAAGATGATAATCTTATAATATATTATAAAAATTATAATTTAACAAAATCTTTAATCTTTAGTATAACTAGTATTATTTTTGATTTAAAAGAATTTTTTTTAAAAACTTCTATGGATAAAATAATATTAATTTTTGTAGATAAGGAATTGTCTAAAGTTATATATTCTATAACTAAAGCTTCAAATTTTTTTGATAGTAAAACAAAAATAATAGTATTTTGTAATGGAATACCTGATAAAAATACAATAAAACACGAAATGGTTCATTTTTTTATGTCATATTATACAGATAAATGGCCTTGCGTTTTTTGGAGAGAAGGAATAGCAGAATCTTTTTATGATGAAGAATTTTATTATAAAAATTTGGTAAATATTAATAATATAGATCGTTCAAAACTCAATACGCCTAACGTTGTTAATGTTAAAAGAGAATATAGAATATTATTAGGTGCGATAATCAGATATCTTTTTAATGAGTATGGTAAAGAAAAAGTTATTGAAGCATATATAAAATCTTCTAATTTTGATTATGAAGAAATATTAAAAGATTTTTTTGACACAAGCATTGATAATATTATAAAAATAATATCTGAAAAATACAATTTATATTTAGGAGATAATAATGAATTATGAAAGTATTATTGGGAAAAAGAATACTAAAGTTTTATTAATTGGGGATGTGATTTTAGACTTATATGCTGAAAAATTCAAAAAAAAATATGGTAGAATAGTCATTTCTTTGGGAGGAGCCTCAAATGTTGCATATAATTTAAAAAAAATGGGAATAGATGTTGATTTTATTAGTTTTATAGGAAAAGATTTAGCAGGGAAATTATTTTTGAAGTTAAGTGATAAATTTGGAGTAAATACAAAATTTATAAAAAAATCAAGCATTTATAAGACTACTTATAAAAAAAGAAATTATATTTTTGGTTTTCAAAATAAGATATATTCTAGAGATAATACTATTAATTTGAGAGCTAAAGATGAAAAATATATACAACAATTTATAAATCAAAATATTAAAAAATATGATTATATTATTTTAAGTGATTATAATAAAGGAATTTTATCTAAAAAATTAATTAATAATATTATAGATGTATGTAGAAAATCTAAAATTAAGGTATTTATTGACAGCAAAAGGAAATTAGAATTATTTAAGAATTCATACTTGTTAAAGTATAGTATTGAGGATTTAAGTAATTTATTTTCTACAAATGATAAAAGTAAAATATTGAATAATTTAATTTTTTTTAAAAAAAAATATAAAATTGATAATATAGTTGTAACTTTATCGGAAAAAGGTTGCTATCATATTAACATAAATAATGAATATAAAGAATACATTAATAATAATTATGTTGAGGGACATGGAATTGGTGCGGGGGATGTTTTTTTTAGTGTATTATTTAGATTATATATTGAGGACTTTAAATTTAAAGAAATATTTTTTTACTCAAATTTATTAGCAGGAGCATCAATAACATCAAGATACACTTGTTGTTTAAATTTTTATGATATTTTAGTTAATAATAAATTAAAGGGATACTTTGATAATAAAGTAATATCATTAAGGACTTTTAATAATTTAATAAGTGATAAATTTTTTTATAAAAAAAAAATAGGTTTTACTAACGGTTGTTTTGATTTAATTCATGCAGGTCATATTAGCTCATTGGTAGAATCTAGTAAAAAAGTTGATATTTTAGTACTAGGATTAAATTCTGATAATTCTATTAAGGTTTTAAAAGGGAAAAACAGACCAATAATAAATTTTGAAGATAGAGCTTATATTTTATCAAATATTTCTGTTATTGATTTTATTATTAAATTTGATGAAAGAAGTCCTCAAAAAATAATAAAAAAAATAAATCCAGATTTATTATTTAAAGGCTCAGATTATAGAAATTACTATAAATTAAATAAAAATGAAAATGAAAATAAAATGATTTTTACGAAGTTTATTTCTGGTCATTCTACTACATCTATAATATCAAGGATAATAGAATTATATAATAATTAATATAATTGGGAATTATATTGATACAAATATATTATATTTTTAATAATTAAATAATACAAGGATTATATAGAACAAAAAAAATCAAATTTAGATTATATATTTTAATGTATATAAGTTTTGGTAAAATATAATTGAATGTATGTTATTATATATGTATAAAGTATACAAAAAAATTATTTGATTAATTTATAGAAAAATTTTCGAGAATATTATTTAGAAAATGATTAATAATTAATTTATAGAAAAATAACAGTTATTTTTTGCTTAGTTAATCTAAGATTTAATAATTTATGATAATTTTCATATGAAATTTTAACTATTAAAGTGTAGGATTAGATTTTACTTTTCTTATATTTGGTAAATTATATCCTAGTTTGATCATTCGAGATTTAATAGACTGAGATATGGATTCAAGTAAAATATATTTGATTAATTTTTGAAATTAATATTTTTATATGTGATGAATTGTAATATTTATTGCGACATAACTTTTATAGTTCGTATAAAAATGATTCTTCACTTGTTGGATAATTTAAACATTTTCTAGGTCTTAAATTGATTAGATTTAAGACCTTTTTTAATTCGTTTTTTGATATCTTTTCTAAATCCGTTTTTTTAGGATACAATTCTCTTAGTAATCCATTACTATTTTCATCTGTCCCTCTTTGCCAAGCACTATAAGTATCTGCAAAGTAAAATGGAATACCAATAGTTTCAACTTCTTTCCAACAAGCAAATTCTTTTCCCCAGTCTGATGTGAAACTTTTTAGTGCTTCTTTGTTATAATAACATAATAGTGTTTTAATCGCATTTAACATTAATAGTTTACTTCTATTAGGCATTTTTATTGCTACGTAAAACCTTGTTTTTCTTTCAGCAAATGTTGCCAAACAACCCTTACTTTTACCTCTAGACGATACTACCGTATCAAGTTCACAATGACCAAATTTTTTCCTCATTTTTATGTATTTTTGACGTTTATCTATAGAATGACCAATATTAAATTTTCCTCTAGTTTCTTGTTATTTTCTACTTTCCCATTTTCTTCTTAAATGATTTAACGCAATGTCAATAACACCAGAATAAATCCAGTTATAAATTGTCTTAAAGGCTAACTTACCTTTTAATTCTCTACCTATAATTTGTTCGAGAGACCAAGTTTTTTTAATCGACTTTGAATTGACTTTGAATTAAAGATATTAAGTTTTGTACATTTGTAAATGATGTGAGACCAAAAAATATAAAAAAATATAACCTGTATGTTAGAATTAAAGGAGAATTAATTCTCCTTTAATTCTAATAATTCTTTACGTTTTTCAATAGGAGAAAGCCAATTTAAAGTTTGCATAGGCAATCTATTAGATTTATAGAGATATTTTTTCATTTGATAAATCAAATCTTCATATGAATAAAAAGATAAATTACTGTAAAATCTTTCATTGTCATTTCTATGACTTCTTTCAACCTTGCCATTGTGTATAGGTGTTCTAGGTCTGATTAATTGATGTTTAATACCCAATTCATTACATAGTTTGTCAAAAGGATGAACTCTTTTGGTATCTTTAAAATGATTAAATTCAAAGCCATTATCGGTTTGAATAATTTCAGGAGTATAACCAAAGTATTTAATAGCCATTTTAACAAAAGTAACAGTACTATAAGAAGATTGTACCTTAAAAGGATAAATAAACCTTTCACGAGTTGCCTCATCAATAATCGTATATTGGTAGAATTTATCTGGGTATTTACCAACATAACAAGAATTAGGAACATATTTAACATCAACTTGCATTTTAACACCAATTTTAGTAGGAGTATGATAAGGTTTAGAAGGTTGTTTAATGTCTTTAAAAAAGCCAAGTTTTCTAAGAAATCTAAAAAGAGAGCAAGGGTGTCTAGAATAACCTTTATTTAGTTTAAGTTTAGCGTAAAGTACAATTAAAGAAATGTTAGGATTTCTTCTAATGAGGTTTTTAATCCAATAAAATTCAGTATCAGTATGAGAATTAGGATGTTTAGATAAAGGTCTATGAGATTTATCCTTAAGGGAGTCAATAGAGCCATCAAATCTTTTATTCCAACGCATAAGAGAAGCTTTAGATATTTTATATCTTCTACAAACAAAGCTAACAGAATTACCATTTCTGTAAGTTTTAACAGCATGGTATCTTGTTTGAAGCAAATGAGGGATATAACGTTGGTTGTGTTTTATATTTTCTTGATTTTGTGGTATAATATTATTCATAAAAGAGAGTTCCTTTCTAGTTAATTTTTTTGTTTTAATAATTATACAGGATATTCTCTTTTTTTTTTGTACCCTTGGTCTCACATCAATTGTATCATAACAATCTTTTTTGATTATTTATTATAAAAATAGTAGAAAGAAAGTTCATTTTATGGTAAAATTATATATTGAGTAATTATATATTATATATTTTCAGGAGAGATTATGAGAGATTTATATGAAATATTAGGAGTAGATAAAAATTGTAATAAAGCAGAGTTAAAATCTGCTTATAGAAAACTAGCGAAAAAATATCATCCGGATGTTAATCCTAATAATAAAGAAGCAGAAGAAAATTTTAAAGAAGTAAATTTTGCTTATGAAATACTAAGTGATGACAATAGAAGACAAAAATACGATACATATGGAGAGGCAAGTTTTAATGCTAATGCATCAGGAGGCGGAGGCTTTGGAGGCTTCTCTGATATGGAAGATATTTTTGAAAGTATTTTCGGAAATTTTGGAGGATTTGGAGGTTTTGGAGGCTTTAGTTCGACTAGAAATTCCAATCGTCCAAGAAAGGGAGAAGATACTGAAGTTTATTTAGATTTGGATTTTTTTGAAGCTGTAAATGGTGTAGAAAAAGAAATTTTTGTAAATGTAAAAACTGTTTGTAATGTATGTTCAGGTACTGGTGCAAAACCAGGAACAAAGAAAGTTACTTGTAAAAAATGTAATGGACGTGGAAGTATTAGAGTTCAAAGACAAAGTTTTTTTGGAACAGTTGTTTCTGAAGAATTATGTAATGAATGTAATGGTACTGGTGAAATTGTAGAAGAAAAATGCGAAAAATGCAAAGGAAAAAAATTTGTTCTTGTAAGAAAGAAATTTACTATTAAAGCTCCAAAAGGTGTGAATACAAATAATATTATGACTTTAAAAGAACAAGGAAATTGTGGAGAAAATGGTGGACCTAATGGAGATGTCTATGTTATTTTCAAAGTAAAATCTCATGAATTATTTGTAAGAAATGGAAATGATGTTTTCTATGAATTACCAATTTCCTTTACAGAAGCAACTTTAGGGGCAGAAGTAGAAATCCCAACTTTAGATGGAAAAGAAAAATATACAATTCCTGAAGGAACAGAGACTGGTACAGAATTTATCCTTAAAGATAGGGGAATTTCTGATGTAAATGGATATGGTAAGGGTAATTTAACTTTTAGAGTTAAAATTATTACTCCAAAGAATTTAACTGATAGACAAAAGGAACTTTTAAGAGAGTTTTCTAGTGAGAGAGAAGAACATTTGACAGAGCATAAGAAAAACTTTTTTGAAAAGGTAAAGGAGCTATTTGAATAATGGACTGGACTGAAATTGAGGTTGTAGTAAAAAATCAATTTGAAGACAATATAGTTGGAATACTTTATTTATTTGATATTGATGGAATAAATATAAAAGACTCAAGAGATTATGAGAAATTTGCAAAAGAAAAGCCTTATTGGGTAGTTTTAGATGAGGATGATTTTGAAAAAAGTGATTTTATTACTGTTAAGACTTATTTAAAAAATGACGATGAAATTGAAGAAAATTTGCAAATTTTACAAGAGAGAATTTCAGAATTTGAAAGAGAATACAACGAAAAAGTCATTTTAAAAATAGATTCAAAAATAAAAACCGAAGATTGGGCAAATGAGTGGAAAAAATATTATAAACCTACAAAGGTTGGTAAGAATTTCATTATAAAACCTACTTGGGAAGATTATAATTTAGCTGAAAATGAAATTATGATCGAATTAGATCCGGGTATGGCTTTTGGTACGGGAACTCATGAAACTACATCTTTATGTTTAGAAGCTATCGAAAAGATAGATTTAAAAGATAAAACTGTTTTTGATATAGGTTCAGGAAGTGGAATTTTATCTGTTGGAGCTTTGAAACTAGGAGCAAAAAAAGTAGAAGCCGTTGACATTGACATCTTAGGGGTTGAGGCAACTTTAGAAAATGCTAAGCTAAATAAAGTTGAGGATAGAATTATTGTTCATCATGGAGATTTATGTGAAAAATTAAATTCAAAAGCAGATGTAATTGTTGCTAATATTCTTGCACATATTTTAGTAAAATTATTGGATGATATAAGTAAATTTATAAAAGATGAAGGAATTTTTATTGGTTCTGGAATAATAGAAGAAAAATATTCCGATGTTGAAAACGCCTTGATAAAAAATAATTTTGAAATTTTGGAAGTAAACAAAAACAAAGATTGGGTTTGTGTAATTGCAAGGAGAAAGAATGCATAGATTTTTTACTGACGAGTCTATCTTAGATGGAAAAGTTAAAATATACGGAGATGACTATAATCATATAAAAAAAGTTCTTAGAATTGCAGAAGATGAAAAAATTGAGGTAGTAGTTTTAGGGGAACTTTATATTGGGAATATAGAGATTTGTGATAAATATATTTCTGTTTATAATTTGGAAAAAATTTCAGAAAATACTGAATCAAAAATTAAAATTCATCTATTGCAATGTTTGGCAAAGGGTGAAAAAATAGATTTAATAGTTCAAAAAGCTGTTGAACTAGGAGTATACGATATTACTTTGGTTAATTCAAAAAGATGTATCGTAAAATTTGACGAAAAAAAAGAGAGTAAAAAAATTGAAAGATTACAAAAAATTTCTTATGAGGCATCAAAGCAATCAAAGAGATTAATTGTTCCTAAAATCAATGAATTAATACAAATTAAGGATATTATAAATTTTGTAGGAGATAATTACTTACTTGTAGCTTATGAAGAGGATAAAAATATTTCTTTAAGGGATGTAATTATAAAAATAAAAACAGAAAATTCTGGTAAGGATATATTTATTTTAATAGGTTCGGAGGGCGGTTTTGAAAGAGAAGAAGTTGAGTTTTTAATTAATAATGGAGCTTTCAGCATTGGCCTTGGAGCTAGAATTTTGAGAACGGAGACTGCAGGCATAAATTTACTTTCAATTTTGCAATATGAATTTATGTAGGAGGTTTATGAATAAAGTTAGTTTTTTAACTCTGGGTTGCAAAGTTAATCAGTATGAAACTGAAGCTATGCAGGAGTTATTTAAGAAACGAGGGTATGAGATTTGTAATGAAAATGATATATGTGATGTATATGTTATAAATACTTGTACAGTTACAAATTTGAGCGATAGGAAATCAAGACAATTTATTTCCAGAGCGAAAAAATTGAATAAGGATGCTATTTTAGCTGTAGTAGGTTGTTACTCTCAGGTTGCACCTGATGAAATTTCTGCAATTGAGGATGTAGATGTAATTATTGGAACTAAAAATAGAGCTAGAATAGTTGAATTATGTGAAGAATCAAAGAAGTCGAATTTAAAGTTTAATATCGTTTCAGAACTTACAAAGGATTGTGGTTTTGACGTATTGTCAATAGAAAATCAAGAAAGTAAAACAAGAGCATATATAAAAATTCAAGAAGGCTGTAATATGTTTTGTACATACTGCATAATTCCTTATGCAAGAGGACCGATTAAGTCAAGACCAATTGATGATATATATGAAGAAGCTGTAAAACTTGCGAATAATGGATATAAGGAAGTCATAATAACAGGGATTCATGTTGGTTCTTATGGACTTGATTTAGGAAATGATACTAGACTTATTGATGTTATAGAAAAATTATCTACTATCGAAAATCTTGACAGAATAAGACTTAGCTCCATAGAAGCGGGAATTATTTCTGAAGATTTCTTAATTAGATTAAAAAATTGTAAAAAAGTTTGTGAGCATTTTCATTTGTCTTTACAAAGCGGTTGCGATAAAATTTTAAAACTTATGAATAGAAGATATACAACTGATATGTATAGAAAAAAAGTTAGAATGATAAAAGAAATTTTTCCAAATGTTGCTCTTACAACTGATATTATTGTTGGATTTCCAGGAGAAAATGACGAGGATTTTCAAGAGACATTAAATTTTGTAAAAGAAATAGGATTTTCTAAAATTCATGTTTTTAAATATTCAAAGAGAAAGGGAACTCCTGCTTTTGATTTTAAGGAACAGGTTGATGGAAACGTAAAGAAATTTAGAAGTAATGAATTAATCCTATTAGCAAAGGATATGACGACAGAATTTTTGAAAAAAGAACTTTCAGAAAAACATGAAGTTTTATTTGAAGAAAATATTAATGGAAATAGACTTGTAGGTTATACAAGAAATTATATAAGATTTTCTGCTCCGTATAATGAAGATATGAAAAACAAAGTTGTTTATTGCAATGGTATTTCGGTTGAAGGAGAAGAAATATTTGGATTAGCAAGTAAAATAAAGATTTAAAAATTAGGAGGCTTATTTTGGAAAAGAAAAACTTTTATTTGACAACACCTATTTATTATCCAAATAGTAATTTACATTTGGGTCATACTTATACAACAATTGTTGCAGATGTGTTAAAGAAATATAAACAAGCTCAAGGTTTTGATGTATTTTTTACAACTGGAACTGATGAACATGGTCAAAAATTACAAGAATCCGCTATAAAAGCTGGTAAAGCTCCATTGGAATATATTGATCCCATTGTTGAAAGTGCAAAAGAACTTTGGAGAACTTTAGATATAGATTTTGATGCTTTTGTTAGAAGTACAGATAAAATTCACGAAAAAAATGTAAGTGAAATTTTTACAAAACTTTATGAAAAGGGAGAAATTTATAAAGGGAGTTATAAAGGAATGTATTGTGTTCCTTGTGAAGCCTTTTGGACTGAAAGCCAACTAGTTGAAGGAAATAAATGTCCTGACTGTGGTAGAGAAGTTTCTCCTAGTGAAGAAGAAACATACTTCTTTAGACTTTCTAAATATCAAGATAGACTTTTAAAATTATATGAAGAAAATCCTGATTTCATTCAACCAGAATCAAGAAAAAACGAAATGATAAGTTTCATTAATGAAGGTTTAACTGATTTATCCGTTACACGTTCAAGTTTTGATTGGGGTGTTAAAGTTCCCTTTGATGAAAAGCATGTTGTTTACGTTTGGATAGATGCCTTAAGTTGTTATTTAACAGGTATTGGTTATGGAACAGATGAAGAAAAGTTCAATAAATTTTGGCCTTGTGATGTTCATTTAATTGGTAAGGAAATCATGCGTTTCCATGCAATTATTTGGCCTGCAATTTTAATGGCTTTAGATTTACCATTGCCAAAGAAAATTTTCGGACATGGATGGATTTTATTTGATGATGATAAGATGAGTAAAAGCAAGGGAAATATTGTTTATGCTGAACCAATTATAGAAAGATATGGAATGGATGCATTAAGATATTTTATGCTAAGAGAATTTACTTTTGGGCAAGATGGTAATTTCACTTATACTAAAATGTTAAACAGAATTAATTCAGACCTTGTAAATGACTTAGGGAACTTAGTTTCAAGATCAGTGGCAATGTGTGAAAAGTATTTTGATGGTTTTGTTCCTTCTCAAACAGAATTAACTGAACTTGATAATGATTTAATCGAAATTGCCACTACTACTAGAGATAGAGTTGCAGAGTTGATGGATAAACTTAATTTTTCAATGGCTCTTGAAGAAATATGGAAATTAGTTAGAAGAACTAATAAATATATTGATGAAACAACTCCTTGGGCTTTGATTAAAGAACAAAAAGAAGAAAGATTGAAAACTGTAATTTATAATTTACTTGAAAGTATAAGAATTATTTCAGGATTAATTAAACCTTTTATGAAAGAAACTTCATCTAAAATAAATGAACAAATAGGTTATTCAAATTATTCTTATGAAGACTTAACTAAATTTGGATTACTTGGAGTTGGTACTAAAGTTTGTAAAGGAAAGAATTTATTTGATAGGCTTGATGTTGACAAAGAATTAGAAATAATTATTCAAAAAAATTCTGAACTTATTGAGATGAGAAAGAAGAAAAATTCAGGAGCGGATGAAGTTAAAGAAGATGTTAAAGAAAATGAACTAATAACAATAGATGACTTTGCTAAAGTTGAACTTAAGGTAGGAAAAATCTTAGAATGCGAGCCTCATCCAAAAGCTGATAGACTTTTAGTTTCTAAAATTGATATTGGTGGAGAAGTTAGAACTATAGTTTCAGGAATAAGAAAATACTATTCTGAAAAAGACCTTATAGGTAAAAAAGTTATTGTTGTTACAAATTTAAAACCGGTTAATTTAAGAGGTGTGGAAAGTAATGGAATGATACTTGCTGCATCTGATGATGAGAATTTAAGTGTATTGACTGTTTTAAATGATGTTAAAGAAGGATCAAAGGTATCATAATGAAAATAGTAGATAGTCACTGTCATATTGATGATGAAAAATTTGATCAAGATAGAGAAATAGTGATTTCAAATTTTGAAGAAGATGGAATTGACTTTATAGTAGATCCTGCTTCTGATATATCATCAAGTGAAAAAATAATTGAAATTGTAAAAAAATATGATAGAGTATATGGAGCAGTAGGAATTCATCCTCATGAAGTCGAAGATGTAACTGATGAGGACTTAAAAAAAGTTTATGAAATGTCTTTTAGTGAAAAAATAGTTGCGATTGGAGAGATTGGACTAGATTACTATTATGACAATTCTCCAAGAGAAAAACAAAAAGAAATTTTTAGAAAACAACTTGAAATCGCTGAAAAGAGAAAACTACCGGTAATCATTCATACTAGAGATGCTATGGGAGATACTTATGATATTCTATCTGAATTTAAAGGTAAGGTAAAAGGCGTAATGCATTGTTACACAGGTTCAAGCGAGATGGCAAAAAGATTTATGGAGCTTGGTTACTATATTTCTATTTCAGGAACGGTAACTTTTAAAAATGCAGTTAATGTTAGAGAAATGGTAAAGACAATTCCACTAGACAATTTGCTCGTGGAAACAGACAGTCCATATTTAACTCCTGAACCAAATCGTGGAAAGAGAAATGAACCGAAATTTGTAAGATTCACTGCTGAAAAAGTTGCGGAACTTAAAGAAATGGAATTGAATGATTTAATCTATAATACGAATAGTAATGTCAGAAATCTTTTTTCAATAGAGGATTAATATGAAAAAAATCAAAGAAATAATAGTAGTTGAAGGAAAAGACGATATTTCAAAAGTTAAGTCTGCCTTTGATTGTGATGTTATTGCAACAAATGGAACTCATTTTTCTAAAAATTTGCTAAAAAAATTAAAAGAGGCAAATGAAAAATGTGGAATAATAGTTTTTACCGATCCCGACTATGCAGGAGAAAAGATTAGAAAAAATATAAATAGAGTAATACCAAACTGTAAAAATGCATTTTTAAGTAGGAGTCTTGCACTTAAAGGAGATAATGTTGGAGTTGAAAATGCAAAAGTTGAAGATATTATCGAAGCTATTGAAAATGCAAAAGTAACGGTTCTGGAGAGAAAAGATGAAATAGACTTAACCCTTTTAACTACTTTAGGAATTAGTGGAACGGGGAATAGTAAAGAGCTTAGAGAAAAACTTTGTGATTATTTTAAAATTGGATATTGTAATTCAAAACAATTTGTAAAGAGATTAAATAGTTTTGGAATAACTGAAAGCGAATTAATTACAGCTGTTAAAAAATTTTTAGGAGAGGAAGTTTAAAATGGATTTATATAAATTATCGGTAATAAAAGAAATTTGTGATAAATTCGGATTTTCATTTTCTAAAAATTTTGGACAAAATTTTTTAACAGATAGAAATATCTTAGAAAAGATAGTTGAAGTTTCAGCTGTTGATAAAGATTATGGAGTAATCGAAATAGGCCCGGGTTTTGGAGTTCTTACAAAGTTTTTACTTGAAAAAGCTGGAAAAGTTGTTTCAATAGAGATTGATACAAGATTGAAAGAAGTTTTAGATTATACACTTAGTGAATATGATAATTTTGAATTTGTTCAATCCGACGCACTAAAAATAGATTTTAAAAAGCTTATTGAAGAAAAATTTATGCAAAAAAAAATAGTTGTGGTTGCGAATTTACCATATTATGTGACAACACCAATAATAACAAAACTTTTAGAGAGTGATTTAGATTTAGAATCCATAACTATAATGGTTCAAAAAGAAGTTGCTCAAAGACTTGTTGCAGATGAAAATAGTAAAGATAATTCAAGCATAAGTTTATTTGTAAAATATTATGCTGATGCTAATATAGCTTTCAATGTGTCAAGAAATGTATTCGTTCCTGCACCAAATGTAGATAGCGCTGTTGTAAATATGAAACTTAAAAAAGAAAAATTTGAGTATGAAAAAACGATGTTTAAACTTATAAAAAATGGCTTTGAAAATAGAAGAAAAACAGTTTTAAATTCATTTTGCAAGTCTGGTATAGAAAAAGAAAAAATTATTAAGGTTTTGGAAAAACTAGGTATAGATACTAGGACAAGGGCAGAAAAATTATCTCTAGAAGATTTTAAAAATATTGCTAGAGAATATGAAAATTTATAAATTGTTGAAAAACTAAGAAAAAATAAGTAATACTTTGTTTAAATAAAAAATCAAGGGGTATAAAATTACTGAATAAATATTACAAATATTTAAACTATCGAAAAAAATTTATTAGGGGGCAAAAAAATGGCAAAAGTAGTAGTATATTCAAGTGAGTCTTGTACTTATTGTAAACAAGCAAAAGAATTCTTAAAAGCAAATAATATCGATTATGTTGAAAAAAATGTTTCAACTGATTTAGAAGCTAGAAAAGAATTAATGGCGAAAGGACATATGGGTGTTCCTGTAATCTGTGTTGATGATGTAGAAATGGTTGGCTTTGATAAAGCTGAATTATCAAAAGCATTAGGATTATAATATTAAAATAATGATTTTAAGAGGTTCAGTAAAATTGCTGAACTTTTTTTGTGCTTATTTTTAAAAATATTAAAAATACTTATTTAATATATTACTAAATTATTTGAAAATAAATATATTTTCTAAAAAACTACTATTAAATTTTTGTAATTTTATAGTAGTTTTTTTGTTAAAAGATATGTAATCTTTTGATTAATAATTCAATTTATGATATAATTATTTTGGTTTAGGAGGAAAAATGGAAAAATTAAAATTAAGACAATTTATTGTTTTATTTTTTATAGTTTTTATTTGTAGCATTATTTTTGGTTTCTTTCTAAAGAGTATAGAACTGACTAATAGTGTTGACTATAAAATTATGACTTTGGTTCAAAGTAATAATATTTTTAACAAAAATTATATACTCCTAAATTTTATTAAATTTATAACATCTTTGGGAGATGGAAAAACTTATTTTATTTTATTTGTTCCTTTTGGAGTATATTTTTATTATAACAATTTGAAAAAAGAGTTTTTGCTTTTAATTGCTACATTACTATTAACGTATATGTTAAATGAGTTAATTAAACATATTGTTTTAAGAAAAAGACCTATTGAATTTTTTATTATAAATATGAGTGGTTTTAGTTATCCAAGTGGACATGCTATGAATTTTTCAGCTTTTTATTTAACTTTTAGATTTTTGTTACATGAAAAATTTAAGAGTAGAATTATAGATATAACTATTTATATTATGATTTTTTTAATAGCAATAAGTAGAGTTATTTTAGGAGTTCATTGGCCAACTGATGTTATTGTAGGACTTGTATTAGGATATTTTTGTTATAATTTGGCAAAATTGATATATCTTAATTTTTGGAGGGATTAATGTTATATCTTATTATCTTTACTGTTGTTGTATTTATTTTTACATCAATAGTTGGAAATAAATTAAAGAAACAGAATTTTTTAATAGATTTAAAGTTGAAGAATTTTTTTCAAAATAATAATTTAAGATTTTTAAAATCTTCAATGAAGCATATAACTTCAATGGGAGATGTTGTAACTTCACTTATTATTATTTTTCCTATCTTCTTTTATTCTGTTTCAGAAAAAAATTATGTGTTAGCAAGTGCGATTTTGAATTCATCGCTATTTAATATGATATTTTTAAATTCTTTTAAATTTTTATTTAGAAGAGAACGTCCAGTTTCACATTCTGATATAAAATACTGGGGATATAGCTTTCCGAGTGGACATTCTTGTATAGGATTAAGTTTTTATCCTACTGTAATGTATGTTTTGTTTAATGGTCATAGCTCATTTCCTTTTTGGATTACTGTAGGTATTTTGTTTGGACTTAGTATTGCAATAAGTAGAATTGTTGTTGGAGTTCATTGGTTTTCGGATGTTGTTTTTGGTTCCTTAGTAGGACTTGTATTTTTTAGTTGGACAGTATATTTGTATAATATTGGATTTTATTATAAATTTTTGTTTTAATATTAGGAGGATTTATGGTTAAAGCAGTAGTTGGAGCAAATTGGGGAGACGAAGGAAAAGGAAAGATAACAGATATGTTAGCTGAAAATGCTGATATAATTGTTAGATTTCAAGGAGGTTCCAATGCAGGACATACTATCATAAATGAGTATGGAAGGTTTGCATTACATTTACTACCTTCAGGTGTTTTTTATAAGCATACAACATCAGTAATCGGAAATGGTGTAGCTCTTAATATCCCTTATTTACTTAAAGAAATTGAATACTTAAAAGAAAAAAATGTTCCTGATATTAATATTTTAGTTTCGGACAGAGCACAACTTGTTATGCCTTATCATATAGATTTTGATGCATATGAAGAGGAAAGACTTGGGAAAAATTCGTTCGGATCTACAAAATCTGGAATTGCACCTTGCTATTCAGATAAATATGCTAAAATAGGTTTCCAAGTAAATGAATTATTTGATGAAAATTTACTTGAAAAGGTTGAAAGAGTTGTTGAATATAAAAATGTAATTCTAGAAAATTTATATCATAAAGAAAGAATTAATGCTAAAGAATTATATGAACTTATGCTTAGCTGGAGAGATGCAATTAAACCTTATGTTTGTGATGTATCAAAATTCTTGAATGATGCTATAAAATCAGGAAAGAAAATATTACTTGAAGGACAACTTGGTTCTTTAAAAGATACAGATCATGGTATATATCCAATGGTAACTTCTTCATCAACCTTAGCAGGATATGGAGCAATTGGAGCTGGAATTCCACCTTATGCTATCAAAGACATTGTAACTGTAGTCAAGGCTTATTCTAGTGCAGTTGGTGCTGGTGCGTTTGTTAGTGAAATTTTCGGAGAAGAAGCTGAAGAACTAAGAAAACGCGGTGGAGATAAGGGAGAATATGGTGCTACAACAGGAAGACCTAGACGTGTTGGATATTTTGATGCAGTTGCTTCAAGATATGGTTGTAGAGTTCAAGGCAGTACTGAGGCTGTATTAACAGTTATTGATGCATTAGGATATTTAGAGGAAATTCCAATCTGTATTGGTTATGAAATTGATGGCGAAATTACTAGAGATTTTCCAACAACTGATAAGCTTGAAAAAGCAAAACCAGTTTGGAAAGTCTTAAAGGGATGGAATAGAGATATAAGGGGAATTAAAAATTACGAAGAATTACCAATTGAATGTAGAGAATATATAGAATTTATCGAAAAAGAATTGGAAGTTCCGGTTAAGATGATTTCTAATGGTCCAAAGAGAGAAGATATAATTTATAAAAATAGTAATATTTAATTTTATAAATTAGTACTAATGGGTATTATATGAAGAAACGTAGAGGCATTTTACCTAATGCTAAAGAACATCTAGGTTTAGTTATTTTAATTATATTTGTTAGTTTATTTTTAGTAAAAAATATGTTTTTTAATAAAAATTTAAATAAAGATATAATGGTTTTAGAAAATCCAAAAACCTATGACTTAAACCTTTCATCTAAGGCATTAGTTATAAAAGATGAATACCTATATTATGTAGGAAAAAGCAATATTGAAGTAGATAATTCAAAAGTTGGAGTTGATAAAGAAATAGGGGAAGTTGATGTTTCAAAGGTTGATCAAAACTTTAAAGATTATTTAGCTGAAAAAGTTCAAGCATTGCAAGAACAAGAGGATAACAAAGAATCAAAAGTTGAAAATATTGACTTAGACAATATCTTAAAATATGTTAGAGATAAAGATTTTTCAAAAACTTTTGATATACTTTCAAGTGATAAGAATAAAAATGCTTTTGGAAAAAAATATACTTCCGATAAATTATTTAGGTATTCTTTACTAAATGATACAATTAATTCTGGAAAGATTGTTTCAAAAAATTCTGGAGTTGTATTAAATAAAATTGATGGTCTAGAAAATGTTTATGATTTTTCTGTTATTGATTCTATAGATGAAAAGGACTTTAATTTTGATAATGCGAATAATATTTCAAATATTGATGGAATAAAAATTGTAGATAACTTGAAATATTATCTTTGTATTAGGGTTAAGGCTGATACTTTAGAAGATATAGATGTAAATAAAAGCATAAAAGTAAATGTTGGAAATTCTGTTGCTACTGGAATAATAAAGAAGGTAAAAAAAGGTTCTGAATATGATTTAATTGTTGCTCAGTTTTCATCTGCTTTTAATGAAATTGCAGATAAAAGATTCATTGACTTAAATGTAATAAAGACAGTTTCAAGTTCTTTTGAACTTCCATTAACTGCTCTTACTTCTAAAGATGGTGAAGATTATGTTTTAGTAGTTGATTCTTTTGATAATATAACAAGGGCAAAGGTCAAGGTTAAATTTATTGATAAGATAAATTCAAAAGTTTATATTGACTCAAAAAATAGTTCAGTTGGAATTTTTTCTAATATCTTAAAAGATGCCAGTAAAGTTAAAGAAGGTGCAATTTTAAAGTAATGAAAGAAAATATAAATAATATAATTGAAAAAATTTCTCTTGCTTGTAAAAAGTCAAATAGAGATAAAGAAGAAATATTTTTGTTACCAGTTTCAAAGACAGTTGATGTGGATAAAATTCAAGAAGCAATTGATTTAGGATTTTATACTTTTGGAGAAAATAAGGTTCAAGAAATATTAAAAAAGTACGAATACTTTGATGGAAAAGTTAAATTTCATATGATTGGACATCTCCAAACAAATAAGGTTAAATCCATTATTGATAAAGTTGAATTAATTCACTCTTTAGATAGAATTTCACTTTTAGATAAATTAGAATTGGAAGCTAAAAATAAAGGAATTACTGTAAATTGTTTAGTTGAAGTAAATATTGGAAAAGAAGATAGTAAATCAGGAATTTTTGAAGAAGATGTCCTAGATTTTATACAAGAAGTTTCAAAAAGAGATAATGTTTTAGTAAATGGACTTATGACAGTTGCACCTTATTGTGAGGATGCTGAAGATACTAGAATTTATTTCAAAAAGATGAAATCTTTGTTTGATGAAATTTCAAAACTTAAATTAAAAAATGTTGATATGAAGATTCTATCTATGGGAATGAGTAATGATTTTATGGTTGCCATAGAGGAAGGTTCAAACCTTATAAGGATTGGAACATCAATATTTGGTGCAAGAAATTATGGAGTACTTTCAAATTAATGAAAATGTTAGGTAGATTGATTATAATTAGAAAATTTTAAATTTTCTTTTGTTATAAAATATATTAAAATATGAGGAGGAATATTATGGCAGGCTTTATGGACAAAATAAAGAAATTTGTTGGCAGTGATGACTTAGAAGATGAATATGATGATTATGAAGAAGAGGCAGTTGTTGAAAAACAACCTAAATCAGTTGGGGAAAGTTATGCTAGAAATAGTAGTAAACTATCATTAGAAAAGGAAAAATCTAATATCGTTACAATGCCTAATATCAGTAGATTTTTAATTTCTATAAGAGAACCAATAACTTTTGATGATGGAACTCAAGTTTTAGATGATGTTTTAAAGGGAAAAGTTGTTGTTTTAAATTTGGAAATGTTGGAAGTTGATAAGAAGAGACAAATTTTTGATTTTGTAAGTGGAGGTATTTATTCTCTATCAGGGAAAATACAAAAAGTTACTAAAGATATTTTTATCTTAGCTCCTAAGGGAATTGATATTGACGGAAAAGTTAAAGATCAAATTGAAAATAACGGATTTTATCAAATTTAATTAAATGAAATCATTTGATAAGATTAAGATTTTAGATAATATTAATAATATAGAAATTAAAAAGACCATCAATAAATTTTTAGATGGTCTTGTTTCTATGGAAAAAAACTATAAAGATGTATTTGTTTCTAACTTTTTTACTCCATTGGAATTTAAATATGTAGAGAGAATTTTAAAAAATTTAGATTTAGATTATGATATTATCTTTGCTGACGAAGATTATGAAAGAAAGTTTATAATTTTTTATAGGAATGACTATATACTAAATGATTATTTAGAAACCTTGCGATTTAAAGATATTTTAGGAATAGAACATAGAAATATCTTGGGAAGTATTCTTCATTTGGGAATAACTCGTGAGAAAGTCGGAGAAATATTAAAAGTTGATGAATATTGGTATGTTTATTGCTTAAGACCTATAGGAACATTTTTATTTTCTAATGGTTTAAAATTTTCAGGACAAGATTTAAAACTGGAAATTCTGAATGATAATTTTATACCTACTAATTTCAGAAAATACGAAGATGAAAAAATAATAGTCTCCAGTTTGAGATTAGACTGTTTTGTAAAAGAACTTGCAAGAACTTCAAGAGAGATTGCTCAAAAATTCATTAAAAGTGGAAATGTAAATTTGAACTATGAGGAATGTAAAGATTTCGATAAAAAGATTAATGAAAATGATATAATTTCAATAAGAAAAGAAGGAAAATTTAAGGTTGACAGTTTTGATGGGTTAACAAAAAAGAACAAATTTGTTGTCAATATTAAGAGGTATTCTATATGATATATGCAATTATAATTGTTGGATTAGCGTTAGACCAACTTACAAAATATATTACAGTAGCCAATTTAAAAGGTGCTGATTCAGTAGTTTTAATTAAAAATTGGCTAGAATTTACCTATGTAGAAAATACAGGGGTAGCTTTTGGCAGTTTTAGAGGATATAAATATTTCTTTATTTTTATTTCTTTGGTCGCATTTTTTGGAATTTTATTTTATATATATAAAAATAAAGATAAAATGTCTAAAATTGAACAAGTATTATTTGCTTTAATTGCTTGTGGAGCATTAGGAAATTGTATTGATAGAATAAGGTATTCTTTTGTTGTAGATTTTATACATACAAGATTTGGTGGGCTATACGATTTTCCAGTTTTTAATTTTGCAGATATTTATATTTGTGTAGCTTGTTTCCTACTTATAGTTGTTTCATTTACTAAAAAGGAGAATTAAGATGATGTCCAATTATGTTGCTTGGAATGAATATTTAAAAGATGAATTTAAAAAAGATTATTTTGTTAAGATGAAAAATTTTTTAAATGAGGAATATAAGAATAAAACTATATTCCCTCCTAATGAATGTGTTTTTACTATTTTTGATAAAATATCACCAAAAGACATTAAGGTAATTATCTTAGGGCAAGATCCATATCATGGGGTAAATCAAGCAAATGGAATGAGTTTTTCAGTAAATAGAGGAGAAAAAATACCGCCTTCACTTAGAAATATATATCTTGAATTATATTCTGATTTAGGGATAACTCCCCCAAATCATGGAGATTTAACTGCTTGGGTTGAACAAGGTGTTTTTTTATTAAATGCTACACTTACTGTTGAAAAGTCAAAGCCAAATTCACATAAAGATATAGGTTGGCAAATTTTTACAGATAGAGTTATTGAAATAATTTCAAATTTTGATTATCCTAAAGTTTTTATTCTTTGGGGAAGTTTTGCTATTTCAAAGAGAAATTTGATAAAAAAAGATGAAAATAACTTTATAATTACAAGTACACATCCTTCTCCTTTTTCTGCTCATCGAGGATTCTTTGGCAGCAAGCCATTTTCTAAGGCTAATGAATTTTTGGTTAGCAAGGGAGTTAAACCGATAGATTGGAGAGTATAATTTTTGACAGAATTAAAATATATTAGTGATAAAAAAATTAGATGTGATGTTTTTTTATCTGAAAAAATTTCTAATTTATCAAGGACTTCAATTCAAAAATTGATAAAAGAGAAATTAGTTTTTGTTAACGGGAAAAATATAAAGCCTAATGTAATTTTAGAAATAGGAGATGAAATTACAGTTTCTATTCCCGATAAAAAAGAAATTACATTAGTTGCCGAAGATATAGCTTTAGATATTGTATATGAAGATGATTATATTATAATTATAAATAAACCTAGAAATATGGTTGTTCATCCGGCTGCAGGTAATGAAGAACATACTTTGGTTAATGCTCTTTTAAATCATTGTAAATTATCAATGATTAATTCCGAAAGACCTGGGATTGTTCACAGACTTGATAAGGATACAACAGGTCTTATAGTCTGTGCAAAGGACGATGAAACACATTTAAAATTGGTTGAAAAGTTTGCTAATAGAGAAGTTAAAAAAAAATATTTGGCAATCTGTAATGGAAGTTTTTCAAAAGAAAATGGATTCATAGATAAGCCTATTGGTAGAGATGAAAAAGATAGAAAGAAGATGAGCGTAAAAAGTAAATCAGGAAAAGAAGCTCTTACAGAATACAATATTTTAACTTCAAATTTAAAATACTCTTTAGTTGATGTAACTCTTCATACTGGTCGAACTCATCAGATAAGAGTTCATTTTAGTAGCCTTAATCATCCTATAGTAGGGGATGAAACTTATGGAAACAAAAATGAAAAGATAAAAGCAAATGGACAGATGTTACATTCTTATTATCTTGAGTTTTTGCATCCAATTACAGAGGAAAATTTAAGTTTTACCGTTTTACCTGATGATTATTTTTTTAGTATTTTAAATAAAACAGGGTTGGAATTTAATGAGGAGTTATTATGCAAAGCAAAAGATTAATTTTTAGAAAATTCAATTTAGATGATATAGATGATGTTTTTGAGTTTGGAAATGATGATGAAACTTGTAAATTTGTTACTTGGGATAAGCATAAAAATATTCTAGAATCTGAAAAAGTAATTACAGATTATTTTATGAAAAATAATTATTGTTTTGCAATCGTTGAAAAAATTTCCAATAAATGTATCGGTTCTTTTGAATTTAAAACGGATATAAAAAACAATTCCTTATTTTTAGGATATGTTTTAAATAAAACTTTTTGGAACAAAGGTTATATGACTGAGACTTTGAATTTTATGCTTGACTATGCTTTTAATACCTTAAAAGTTAATAGAGTTTGTGCAGTTCATATTAAAGAAAATATTGCTTCAGGAAAAGTTATGGAGAAATGCGGGCTTAAAGTTGAGGGCGAATTTGAAGATGAGGAATTTTTAAAAGGAAGATATATAACCTTAATACATAGAGCAATTTTAAGAAGAAATTATTTAAAAGGAGAAAAGAGAATGAAACAATTAGAAATGCCTAAAAATGGAGAAAAAGTTTATATAATGAAAACAAATGTAGGAGAAATTTCTCTAAGATTATTTAATGAAGTTGCTCCTAAGGCTTGTGAAAATTTTATTACATTGGCTAAAAGAGGATATTATAATGGAGTTATTTTCCATAGGGTTATTAGAGATTTTATGATTCAAGGTGGAGATCCAACAGGTACTGGAATGGGTGGAGAAAGTATTTGGGGAGAATCCTTTGAAGATGAATTCGATGGTAATTTTAGAAATTATAGAGGTGCTTTGTCAATGGCAAATGCTGGACCAAATACAAATGGAAGTCAATTTTTTATAGTTCAAAATAGTAAAATTTCTGATGATTATGTAAATTATTTGAAAAATTCAGATAAAAAAGTTTATCCTGATGAAGTTGTTGAAACTTATGAAAAAAATGGTGGAGCTTTTTGGTTAGATTTTAAGCATACTGTTTTTGGACAAGTGTTTAAAGGAATGGAAGTAGTTGATGAGATAGCAAATACTTACTGTTCAAATGATAAGCCGGTAGAAGATATTGTAATTTTATCAATTGAAGAAAAAGTTTTTGAGGGTTAATTATGCATCAATATAAAGGTAAATTAATTTTACATACAGGTAGTATGTTCTCTGGAAAGACTTCAAGTTTATGGAAGGACTTAAATAGATTTGAAATTGCAAAATATGAAACTGTAGTATTTAAGCCAAAGTTTGATAATAGATATGCAGATAAAGAAATAGTTACTCATGATAATAATAAAATGAGAGCTATTCCGGTTGAAAATATTGATGAAATTATAGAATATATGAAGACGAGTACTGCAAGTATTATAGGAATTGATGAAGTACAATTCATCAAGGGAGATATTAATAAGATTGTTGAAACTTTAAATTTATTTTTAGAAAATGAATTTACAGTCGTATTAGCTGGTCTTGATATGGACTTTAAAGCTGAACCTTTTGAGTTAGTAAAAGAGTTGATGCCACGAGCTGATTATCTATATAAACACCATGCAGTTTGTGCAAATTGTGGTGTTGATGCTTGGGTTAGTTACAGAAAAACACATGATGATGAAAGAATAAAACTTGGGGCTGCAGAAAGTTATGAGCCACTTTGTAGAAAATGTTATTATGAAAAAGAAAAAATCAGAAAGCAAATGGAAAATCAATTAAGTATGTTAGAAGATGAGTAAATTATACTTGCTTTATTCTTTTAGATATGTTATAGTATGAAGGTAGTAATAATTTACTACATATTTCCTATAGTATTGGAGGATTAAAAGGATATGAAAGGAACTGTAAAATGGTTCAATGCAGCTAAAGGATTTGGATTTATTTCTACTGAAGATGGGGAAGATGTATTTGTACATTATTCAGCATTAGAAGAAACTGGTGAATTTAGAACTTTAGATGAAGGACAAGCTGTTGAATTCGAAATAGTTGAAGGCGCTAAAGGTCCTCAAGCTTCTGGTGTTGTTAAGTTATAAGATTGTTTTTTCTTAAATGGAAATTCAATTTAAACATACTTCAGTATGTTATGATATTAATATTAATCAAGAAGTAAAATCTCCTTTTTAGGAGATTTTTTAAATTTAACCAAAAGGAAATTTTATGAGTAAAAAATTAGATGAGATGAGTTTAGAGGAATTATGGGAAATTTTTCCTATATTTCTAGTTGAACATAATGATGAATGGGAAACTTGGTATGAAGATGAAAAATTAAATATTTTATCTTTATTTCCAAACGAAAAAATTTACAGAATTTCACATATAGGAAGTACATATATTCCTACAATATGGGCAAAAAATATTGTGGATATTCTTTTAGAGATTAATGATAATGAAGATTTAAAATTTGTAAAAGAGATATTATTAAAAAATAATTGGCTTTGTATGAGTGAAGATGAAAAGAGAATCTCTATGAATAAAGGATATACTGAAAAAGGATTTGCAAAAAAAGTATTTCATTTGCATATAAGATTAGCTGGAGATAATGATGAATTGTATTTTAGAGACTATTTATTTGAAAATTCTGAAATTGCAAAAGAGTATGAAATATTAAAATTATCTCTGTGGAAAAAATTTGAACATAATCGAGATGCTTATACAGAATCAAAAGGAGAATTTATTAAAAAATATACTGAAATTGCAAAGAAAAAATATAGAAAAAGATATTAATTTATCAATTGATTTCTTTAAATTTTTAGTATATAATCTTTATATAAAATTAATGTTAAGGAGTCTTTATGGCAAAAATATTAAGATGTATTGATGAGCATAATTCTATGAGATTTTTCTTAGCTTTTACAGATGATATAGTAAAAGATTTTGAAAAATTACAAAAGAGTTCTATAAGTGCAAATATTGAAATGGGAAAAGTATTAACGATGAATGCTTTACTTTATTCCGATTTGAAAAATGATACTGATTCAATTGATTTAAAATTAAAAACTAATGGTGAATGTGGTCTTATAATTTCAAAATTATACAATAATTCTTATATAACAGGATATTTGGAAAATAAAAATATAAGTAAATATGATAAAATATATGAAAAAGGAAAATCTTCAAAAGATTTTATAGGGGATAAAGGAATACTTGTTTTGATAAAGGATTTAGGTCTTAAAGCTCCATATGTAGGACAAACAAGTATAATTTCTTCTGATATTAGTGAAAATTTTACTAATTATTTCAGTGCATCTAATCAAACTGTTACTTCTATTGATTTACAAGTAAAAAAAGTTGAAGATGATTATATTTCTTTTGGATTTATGATGGAACTTTTGCCGAACTATACTGAAAAAGATTTATCACAATTTACTATCTATTCAGATATGTTTAAAACTGAATTAGATAATTATTTAGCTTCAAAAACTGATGATATGAGTTTTTATGACTATATTGTTTCTATTTTGAAAATTTTTAATATTAGAATTATTGAAGAAAAAATTATTCATTACAGATGTAATTGTAGTGATGAAAAAATAGATAATATGTTGTTGGGTCTAGGCAAAAAAGAGCTCAATGATATAGTTGAAGAGGGGAAAGATATAGAAATTTCTTGTAATTTCTGCGATAAGAAATACAAGAAAAGTATTGAACATATAAAAAATTTATTAAAAAAACTTTAGGGTAATCTATGAAAAAAATAAATTTATTAGATAATAGAATTTATAGAAATTTAGTAATGATGTCTATTCCAATAATGACGACTTCATTTATTCAAATGTCTTACACTTTAATGGATACTTTTTGGGTTGGAAAACTTGGAACTGAAGCGATTGCTGGAGTAGGCATTGTCTCATTTATTATGTGGTTTGCAAATTCTTTGGTTCTAGTTTCAAAAACAGGAATAGAGATTGGAGTTGCCTATAGTGTAGGTTCTAGGGATGATAAGCAATTTAGAAAATATATTGATACATCTGTTGCCATAAATTTATTTATGTCAATAACATTTGGATTATTGGTATATTTTTTTAGACTTGATATAATTAAATTTTTCAATATAAAAAGTGAATTGGTAATTTCACTAGCGAATAGCTATTTAAAAATTGTTATTTTAGGACTTCCTTTTACTTTTTTAAATCCACTATTTTCAGGAGTTTTCAATGGTTCAGCAAATAGTAAAGTTCCTTTTATTGCTAACTCAATTGGACTTATAATAAATATAGTCTTAGATCCAATTTTAATTTATGGATATTTTGGACTACCAGAATTTGGAGTTAGTGGTGCAGCTATTGCTACAACATTATCTCAAATTATTGTTACATTTATTTTTATAATTTTCTCAATTTTAGATTGGAAAATCTTAAAAGGTTTTAATTTAGTTAAAAATTTTAACAATGCAACTTTTAAAGAAGTTTTAAGACTTGGTGTTCCAACTGCTTTTAAATCTTGTATATTTGCATTTATTTCAACTATTTTACTAAGAATAATAGCAAATTGGGGAGAAAATGCGGTTGCAGCAGAAAATGTTGCTGTACAGATTGAAGCTATAAACTGGATGACTGTTGAAGGGTTTTCAATAGCTCTTTGTGCTTTAATAGCACAAAATTTTGGTGCAAAAAATTATGATAATATAGCTTCTGGTTATAAAAAAGGACTTAAAATAATTTTATGGATTGGTGTTTTCTGCTCATTCTTTTTATTCTTCTCATCAGATTATATAATTAGATTATTTATAAGAGATGATGTAGATACTATTAGAATGGGTGTTAGTTATCTAAAAGTTTTAGCGTTTTCGGAGATATTTTTAGCGCTTGAAATTGGAATTTCAGGTATGTTTAACGGACTGAAAAATACTAAAACGCCAACTATAATAAGCACTTTTTCAAATGCATTGAGAATTCCACTTGCTTATTTAGTTTTATTTTTAAAATTAGATATAACATATATATGGGTTGTAATATCTTTTTGTACTTTTTTAAAGGGAATCCTAAATTATATTTTCTTTAAGAGATTTATTAGAGAAAACTTTGATTTTAAATTATAATGTATTGAAAAAAAATAAAAAATATGATATCATATCTTTATTATATTTAGAAAATTTTAGATTGAAAGTAGTAAATATATTCAAATTTTTTAGAGAGTTATTGTTTGGTGAAAAATAATATTTTGAAGTATTGAACTTGTTCATAAAATGCAAATGCCGTTGATTACGTTATAATCTTAGAGTGAGTTTAATACTAATTAGAGTGGTACCACGGAATTTATACTTTCGTCTCTTTACGAGGCGGAAGTTTTTTTATTACTTTATTACGAATGGAGGAATGTTATGAAAAATTATGATCCAAAAAATATCGAAAAAAAATGGCAAGATATTTGGGATGAAAAGAAACCTTTTAAATGTGAAATTAATGATAAAGAAAAATTCTATCCTTTAATAGAATTTCCATATCCTTCTGGTCAAGGACTTCATGTAGGACATCCAAGACCATATACTGCAATGGATGTTGTAAGTAGAAAAAGAAGACTTGAAGGACAAAATGTATTATTTACAATGGGTTGGGATGCTTTTGGTTTACCAACTGAAAACTATGCGATGAAAAACAAAATTCATCCGGAAATTGTAACAAAAAATAATATTGCAAACTTTAAAAAACAATTAAAGAGTATTGGATTTTCTTTTGATTGGGATAGAGAAATAAATACAACAGATCCTGAGTATTACAAATGGACTCAATGGATTTTTATGAAGATGTTTGAAAAAGGACTTGCATACAAAATGGAAATGCCAATAAACTTCTGTACTTCTTGTAAAGTAGGTTTATCAAATGAAGAAGTAGTCGGCGGTTGTTGTGAAAGATGTGGTAGTGAAGTTATTCATAAAGTAAAAAACCAATGGATGTTAAAGATAACAGAATATGCAGATAGACTTATTGATGACCTTGATGAAGTTGACTTTATTGACAGAGTTAAAACCCAACAAATTAATTGGATTGGTAGAAGTTATGGAATGGAAGTTAAATTCCAAATCAAAGATATTGATGATACTATTTTGGTATATACTACAAGACCTGATACAATTTTTGGTGCAACTTATATGGTTATATCCTGTGAGCATCCATTACTTAAAAAATACGAAGATAAAATAAAGAATAAAGAAGAAATAGAAAAATATATTTTAGAAGTTCAAAAGAAATCTGAATTTGAAAGAACTGAAATGAATAAAGATAAGACGGGTGTTAAAATTGATGGAATAACTGCAATTAATCCTTGTACAAAAAAAGAAATTCCTGTGTTTATTTCTGACTATGTTCTAATGACTTATGGTAGTGGAGCAATTATGGCAGTTCCTGCACATGATACTAGAGATTTTGATTTTGCTAAGAAATTTGGATTAGAAATAGTTGAAGTTGTTAGTGGTGGAGAAAATGTTCAAGAAAAAGCATATACGGATACTAATAGTGGAATTATGGTTAATTCAGATTTTCTAAATGGACTTTCAGTTAAAGAAGCCAAAGAAAAGATTTTTGAATATTTATCAAAACTTGGTATTGGAAATAAGAAGACAAACTTTAAACTTCGTGACTGGGTATTTTCAAGACAAAGATATTGGGGAGAACCGATTCCTTTGGTATATTGTGAAAAATGTGGTTGGGTTGCAATTCCGGAAGAAGAACTACCTTTAAAACTTCCTGAACTTGAATCATTTGAACCTACAGAAACAGGAGAATCTCCACTTTCAAAAATTGATGAGTTCGTAAATTGTGCTTGTCCTAAATGTGGAGGAAAAGCAAAGAGAGAAACAGATACAATGCCACAATGGGCAGGATCTTCATGGTATTATTTAAGATATATGGATCCTAATAATAAAGAAAATCTTGTTGGAAAAGATGCCTTAAAATATTTCAATCAAGTTGACTGGTATAATGGTGGTATGGAACATACTACATTGCACTTGTTGTATTCAAGATTTTGGCATAAATTCCTTTATGATATAGGTGTAGTTGATACAAAAGAACCTTATTTAAAGAGAACATCACATGGAATGATTCTTGGAGAAAATGGAGAAAAAATGTCTAAATCAAGAGGAAATGTTGTAAATCCTGATGAGATGATTGACAAATACGGAGCAGATGCATTAAGATGTTACGAAATGTTCTTAGGAGATTTTGAAAGAAGTGCATCTTGGTCTGACGGTGGAATTAACGGTTGTAGAAAATTCTTAGATAGAGTTTGGAAATTACAAGAAATTACAAGTTCATCCGAAGAAATGACAAAATCATTAGAAAAATCAATTCATAAGACTATCAAAAAAGTATCAGAAGATTTTGAAAGTCTTAAATTTAATACTGCAATAGCCGCTCTTATGACTTTGATTAATGAATTTTATTCAGCAAAAGAAATTTCAAGAGAAGACTTGAGAGTATTCTTGATTTTATTAAATCCGGTTTCTCCACATATAACTGAAGAAATATGGCAAGAAATGAATTTTGGTGGATATATCTTTGAACAAACTTGGCCAAAATATGATGAAGCAAAAACAATTGATGATGAAGTAGAAATGCCAATTCAAATAAATGGAAAAGTCAGAACAACATTAATGATTTCAAAAGATGCAAAATTTGAAGATTTTAAAGAAGCACTTTATGATAACGAAAATGTTAAAAAATTTATAGAAGGAAAAACTGTTGTAAAAGAAATTTTTGTTCCAGGAAAAATTTGTAATATAGTTGTTAAATAGTAATGAAAGAAAGATATGTATTTAATTGCATATCTTTTTTTGTTATAATTTATGTAATATAATTGATATGATTAAAAATTTTATTTAATCAAGGAGGTTTGAAAGTGAAGTATAAAATAAATATAGATATACCGGAATTGGATTTAGAACTTCAGGATGATGAATGGAATAAGGAATATATTGATCACAATAGACTAATTGTCAGATCAATTGTTGTTGATGACTCAAATTATTTTTACTTTGTTAGAGTTCATAGAGATGATGACTTTGGGAAAGCTACTCTTATTGAAACTGCAGGTGGTGGAGTTGAATTAAATGAAAATTTAGAATCTGCTCTCAGAAGAGAACTAAAGGAAGAATTAGGAGTAGAAGTTGAAATTATTTGTAAAATAGGAGTTGTAAGTGACTATTATAACCTTATCCATAGACATAATATTAATAATTACTATTTTTGTAAAATAGAATCGTTTGGAGATAGGAATTTGACAATTGAAGAAATTGAGAGTTTTAAATTATCAACACTTAAATTGACATTTGAAGATGCTATAAAGGAGTATAAAAACTGTTCAAATACAAAACTGGGGAAGCTTATTTTGAATAGAGAGATACCCGTTTTAAATTATGTAAAAGAAATTTTAAATATATATAAATGTTTTGATTAATTGAAAAATTAATTAAATTTCGTAGACTTGCTTTTTTGTATATTTTTGGATTTTATGGTAAAATAATAAATATAATTAATAAGATATGAGGTGTTTTATGAATAATAAAGTTGCATTGGTAATTGAAGGCGGGGCAATGAGAGGAGCTTTTTTAAAAGGAGTTTTAGATTGCTTTAAAGAAAATGGAATTAAATTTCCATATATTGTAGGAGTATCTGCCGGAGCTATTACAGGCTTTGAATTTTTTAGTGGAATAGAGTTTGATGTTAATAAATTGTTTCAAGAGTTTTTGAAAAATATGGAATTATTAAAGAATTCTTCTGAGCCTATTGATTTAAAATCAACAGTTAATAGTATTTTTAATTTTCCTGAATTTGATAAAAGTTTAGATGGAGATTTTGAAGCAGGGGTAACTTCTTTGATTGATGGCAGTTATAAATTCTTTTCAGCAAAAGATGCAAAAAACACTTCAGATATGGTTGATAAGATAATAGCTTCATCTTCTCTTCCAGATATGGCAAAATTTGTAGTGATTGATGGAATTCCTTATTTTGATGGTGGAATGTATAATAGCAATCCACTTGAAAGAGCAATTGAAAAAGGTTATGAAAAGTACGTAATTTTACTAACTAGAAATAGAGGTTATAGAAGAGAGGATTCTGATGTTAGTGATAGAGTAAAGTATGCTTATAAAGATTATACTAAATTTATTGAATCAATGAAAAATGAAAAATATAAATATAACGAAACTATGGATTTAGTAGATAAACTAGAAGCAGAAGATAAAGCATTAGTTTTTGCACCTATTAATCCTTTAAAATTTAAGTCGTTTACAACTAATATGCAAGATGTTGTAGATTTATATAAGGAAGGATATATGATTGCAAGTCAAAGTATTGAAAATGTTAAAAAATTTGTTTAGGAGTTATAATGATATACGGTTTATCTGATTTGCATTTAGATTATACTGGAGATAAGTCAATGGAGGTTTTTGGATCCGCTTGGGAAAACTATGAAGAAAGAATGTTTAAAGCGTGGAAAGAAATTGTAAAAGATGACGATTATGTCATTGTGCCTGGAGATATTTCTTGGGCATTAAAAATTGATGAGGCCTACAATGATTTAAAGAGAATTGAAAGTCTTCCGGGAAAGAAAATTTTTTTAAAAGGCAATCATGATTTATGGTGGAGTAGTCTTAATAAAATAAAAGAATTAGATTTAAAAAATATGTTTTTTTTACAAAACAATAGTTTTGAAACTGAAAAATATGTATTTATTGGAACAAGAGGTTGGATTTCTCCAAAATCTTCTGAATTTTCCGAAGATACAGATAGAAAAATCTACAATAGAGAACTTATGCGATTAAAATTAAGTTATAATTCTGTTAAAAATAAAGAAAAGGAAATAATTTGTCTTTTTCATTATCCACCAGTAGAAAAAGATAGGACTTTAAATGACTTTGGATTATTTGTTAAGGAACATAATATAAAAATTGTTTTATATGGACATCTACATGCATATTCTTTAAATAATGTTGTGGATGAAGTAGTCGACGGAATAGAATTCCATTGTATTTCCGCGGATTACTTAAAATTTATCCCAAGACTTATTAGGAGATAAAATGGAGAAAGAGTTAGAAGTTAAAATTTTAAATATAGATGTTGAAGAAGTTAAAGCCAAATTGGAAAATTTAGGGGCAAAATTTTTGAAAAGTGAAAATCAAGAAAATATAAGGCTTACATCTTCAAAATTTGATTATATTCCCAAGGGAAGTTTTTTGAGAATTCGAAAATTTTTAGATAAAAATGGAAAAGAAATTAATTCAGAGTTAACATATAAAGAGCATAAAGAAAATAAGTTGTTAAAGGAATTTAATGAATATAATGTTTCTTTAGAAAATAGTGAAGATATGCTAAAAATTTTAAATTTTTTAGGATATGATAAACTTGATATAGAGAAAAAATTTAGAACATCATATAAATTAAAAAATGCTCATATTGACATTGACATATGGGATAAAGAAGTTTATCCTGATCCATATATGGAAATTGAAGTTTCGAATTATGGTGATTTGTGTGAAGTTTTAAATTTATTAGAAATAAGTGAAGGTGATGTTTGTCTTAAATCTTTGCCTGAACTTAAAGAAGAATTAAAAAGTAGGAGTTAATATGAAAGAGTTATTAGGAATTTTGGTGAAAAAAAGAACATCAGTGCTTATAGTTTTACTTGCAATATTTATTGGAATGTTAGTAACATATTTGCTTAGTAGACTAAAAAATAGATTTGTTAAATTTATTCCTGCATTTGTTTTAATAATTGTTGGAACAATATTCTTAGCTGACGGTTGGACAAACATTTTAACTGCAAGAGGTATAAATTCATTATACTATGCTATGATTATAGGTACTAGTGGTGTTGTTTCACTATTCTATGCTTTAATACTAATGAATTTTAAGAGAAAGTAGGTGTGTATATGGGTAATATAGCCGCATTTTTTGACATTGACGGAACTATTGCAAGAGAATCACTTATGATTGAACATTTCAAAAGACTTATAAAGTATGAAATTTTGGATGAAAGTGTTTGGGTTGATGATGTAAAACAATTATATATGGAATATGTTAATAGATATGGGGCGTATGACGCCTATATTGAAGCACTTTCTGAAAAATATAGAAGTGATTTAAGAGGTTTTGATATAAGATATAACAAATTTATTGCAGAACAATCTATAAAAAAAGTATTTGAAAGAGTTTATGTCTTCTCAAGAAATCAGTTAGAATTTCATAAAGCTAATGGGCATTTAATATTTTTTATTTCAGGAAGTCCTGATTTTTTGGTTAAAGAAATGGCTGAAAAATATGATGTTACAGAATTTAGAGCAACAAAATATTTGTTTGATGAAAATGGTAAGTTTACTGGGGAAATTGTACCTATGTGGCATAGCGAGGGAAAAGATGAAGTATGTAATGAGATTATAGAAAAATATAATATAGATGTTGAGAAATCTTATGCATATGGAGATACAACTGGAGATTTATCAATGCTTAGAAGATTTGGTAATGCTTATACAATAAATCCTTCAAATAAATTATTACAAAGAATAAAAAATGATGAAGAACTTTCAAAAAAAGTGAATATAATTGTAGAGAGAAAAGATGTTATTTATAAATTAAAGGCAGATGTAACAACTTTATAATTTCTAATATTAAGAACATAAAAAAAGCAGCCATTAGGCTACTTTTGTTTTTTGTATAACTATGCTTTAGCAATCTTTTCTCCGAATGCTACACAATCATCTTCATCTTCTGGTGTAGGACAATCATATACGCAAAGTGGTTCAGCTACAATTTTAGCTCCAACTCCTTCACATCTAACCTTCCAGTCTTTCATCCATTTTTGTCCTTCATTCCATTCGTAAGATCCGAATAAAGCAATTTTTCTTCCATTTAATTCTTCTTCAACTTCTTCGAACATTGGTTCAAAGCTTGATTCTTCAAGAACTTCATCTCCCATTGCTGGGCAACCAAATGCAACTAAATCATAATCATTTAACATATCTGCGCCAAAATCGTCACAGAAGATTACTTCTACTTCAGAACCTGCATTTTCAATACCTTCGGCGATACAATCAGCCATTTTTTCAGTATTGCCTGTACCTGACCAATATACAACTGCTACTTTCATTTAAAAGTCCTCCTTAAATTTTGAATAACAAAATAAAAATTTATTGTATTTATATAATATACAATATAAATTATAATTAAATTTAAAATATAGATTTTAAACTTAATAACAATTTCTACAAGATAATAATAACAATAATATAAAATTTTGTCAACTATTTACAAAATTTTTACATTATATTTTATACAATAAATAGATTAGTTTACTATAAAACTTAGAAAAATATCTTTAAATTATTTAAAAAAATAATTGGTAAAAAAATTTTTTTAATAAAAATGTTTTAAATCTTGACATAGGGGAATAATAGTAATATAATATTGTTAGCAGTCTAAGAGATTGAGTGCTAAAAAGAGGTGATAAAATGCTTGATGATAGAAAATTGAAGATTTTATATGCCATAATAGATAGTTATATCAGCACATCTGAGCCAATTGGTTCCCGAACGATTTCAAAACAATATGATATGGGAGTCAGTTCGGCAACGGTAAGAAATGAAATGAGTGACTTGGAAGAATTAGGATTTTTAAATAAAGCTTATTCATCTTCTGGTAGAATTCCATCAGATAAGGCTTATAGACATTATGTTAACTATTTGTTGTCTTCACATTTTGATGAGATTTCAAAAAATATGTATGGAATTGACATTTTATCAAAACATATTAATGAAAAAAATAAAATTTTTAAAGAATCCGCAAAGATAATTTCTGAGGTAACAGAATGTATCACAGCGACTATGATTACGGATTATATGGATTGCTCTGTTAAGAGTATTGATGTCATTAATATAAGCGGAAATTGTTATGTTTTGGTATTGGTTTTTGATAATGGAAAAGTTATAAATACAGTTTTTGATTCGAAAACAGAACTTAGTGGAGATATATTACAAGATTTGATATTTTACTTGAAGAAGTATTTGATAAATGTTAAAGTATCAGATTTAAATGAAAGACTAGAGTATTTGAAACTTACCTTTGTTTCAAAAATTCCTTTTATAACAGAAATTTCTGATTTAATTGGTAAAGAGATTTCAAAGAATGAAAAATCCAGTATTGAACTAGAAGGAATTTCTAATATATTTAATTTCCCAGAATATCGAGATTTAAATAAAGCTAAAGAACTTATTCATTTCTTAGAAGATAAAAATGAGCTTGAAGATTTATTCTTAAGTTACAGTGGAGATAAAATATATGTAAGTATAGGAAGTGAAAATAACAAAGACTTTTTAAATGAAAATACAATAGTTGCAACATCCTATAATCTTGGGGACGGTAGCAAAGGAAAGATTGCTGTTATTGGACCTACTAGGATGGATTATGAAAAAATAATATCAGCTATGTTAAGTATAAATGATAGAATTAAAGATATTTTAAAATGATGGGAGGCGAAATAGTTGAAAGAAGATAAAAAGGAAATGGAAGAAGAGCTAAATGAAGAAACTACTGAAGAAGTAGAAAAAAAAGACTTAGAACAAAACTCTTCTAATGAAGTTGAAGAAAAATTAAATTCAGAAATTGAGGAATTAAAAAATCAACTTTTAAGACTTCAAGCTGATTTTGTAAATTATAAAAACAGAACAGAAAGAGAAAAGTCAAATTCTATTATCTTAGCAAATGAAGGTTTAATATTAAAATTGTTGCCTGTTTTGGATAATTTTAATAGAGCTTTTACTCATGTAAATATAGAAGATGAGGCGATTAAAGGTTTTGTTATGATTAAAGAACAGTTTGAGTCAATTTTGAAAACCGAAATGGTTGAGGAAATAGAAAGTGATGGTGCTGTTTTTGATCCAAATCTACATAATGCAGTTATGACTGAAAGTAAAGATGGAGTAGAAAGTGGCATTGTATTAGAAACATTTGAAAAAGGATATAAAATTAAAGATAAAGTAATAAGACCAAGTATGGTTAAAGTTAGTGAATAATTAGGAGGAAAAAGATATGTCAAAAATTATAGGTATTGATTTAGGAACAACAAACTCAGCAGTTGCTGTTATGGAAGGTGGAGAACCAACAATTATTGCAAACGTAGAAGGAAATAGAACTACTCCTTCAGTTGTTGCTTTTACAAAAAATGGAGAAAGATTAGTAGGAGAAACTGCAAAAAGACAAGCAATAACAAATGCAGGAAGAACTATAACTTCTATTAAGAGAGAAATGGGTACAGACTACAAAGTAAAAATCGATGATAAAGAATATAGCCCAGAAGAAATTTCAGCAATGATTTTACAAAAAATTAAATCAGATGTTGAAAGTTATTTAGGAGAAACTGTCTCAGAAGCTGTAATAACAGTTCCTGCTTACTTTACAGATAGCCAAAGACAAGCTACAAAAGACGCTGGAAAGATTGCTGGTTTAGATGTTAAGAGAATTATCAACGAACCAACAGCAGCAGCTTTGGCTTATGGAATGGATAAAGATACTGAACAACATAAAATAATGGTATTCGACCTTGGTGGTGGTACATTCGACGTTTCTATTTTGGAAATTGGAGATGGAGTTTTTGAAGTTTTAGCTACAAGAGGTAACAATAGACTTGGTGGAGATGATTTTGACGAAGTTTTAATGAAATATATGATTTCAGAATTCAAAAAAGAAAATGGTATTGACTTAAGTAAAGATGTAACAGCAATGCAAAGATTAAAAGATGCTGCAGAAAAAGCTAAAAAAGAACTTTCAACAACAATGACTACTAATGTGAACTTACCATTCATTACAGCTGTTGATGGAGCTCCAGTTCATTTAAATATGGACATTAAGAGAGCAAAATTTGAAGAACTATCTTCAGACTTAGTTGATAAAACTTTAGTTCCAGTTAGAGAAGCATTAAATGATGCGGGACTTACTGCATCTGAAATTGATAAAGTTCTTTTGGTTGGTGGTTCAACAAGAATTCCGGCAGTACAAGAAGCAGTTAAAAAATTAATCGGAAAAGAACCACAAAAAGATATTAACCCTGATGAATGTGTTGCCATTGGTGCTGCAATTCAAGGTGGTGTTTTAACAGGAGAAGTTAAAGATTTATTATTATTAGACGTAACTCCATTGTCATTAGGTATCGAAACAATGGGTGGTGTAATGACAAGATTAATCGAAAGAAATACAACTATTCCTGCAAAGAAGAGTCAAATATTCTCAACAGCTGCAGATGGACAAACAGCAGTAGATATCCATGTTTTACAAGGTGAAAGAGAATTTGCTCATGATAATACAACACTTGGAAGATTCCAATTAACAGGTATTCCAGCTGCTCCAAGAGGAGTTCCACAAATTGAAGTTACTTTTGATATTGATGCTAATGGTATTGTAAATGTTCATGCTAAAGATTTAGGATCAGGAAATGAACAAAAGATTACAATTACTGCATCAACAAAATTATCTGAAGATGAAATTAATAAGAAAGTTAGAGAAGCAGAACAATTTGCTCAAGAAGATAAGAAGAAAAAAGAAGTTGTAGAAACTAAAAATAATGCTGAATCCTTAATCTATCAAACTGAAAAAACTTTGAAAGATTTAGAAGGAAAAATCTCAGAAGATGAAAAATCTGCAGTTAATGCAAAATTAGAAGATTTAAAATCAGCAATAACAACTGACAATGTAGAAGACATTAAAGCAAAGAATGACGCTTTAACTCAAGAATTCTACAAAATTTCAGAAAAATTATATCAAAATGCTAACCCACAAGGAGAAGGAGCAGAACCAAAGAAAGATGATGTAGTTGATGCTGACTATGAAGTAGTTGATGAAGACGAAAATAAATAGAATAAAAAATGCTAAAAGGTAGTGTGTGATGCACTACCTTTTCTATTGAAAAAAAATGTATTTATTGATATAATAAGTTCGTTAAGTTTATTTAAAAAAATAATATATTTAAGTGAGGGAATGATATGGAAATTAAGAATTTATGTATTAATACTATGAGAACATTAAGTGCTGATGCTATTCAAAAAGCAAAGTCAGGACATCCCGGACTTCCACTTGGAGCATCACCAATGGCATTTACTTTATTTAATGATTGTATGAAGATTTCTCCTAAAAATCCAAATTGGTTTGACAGAGATAGATTTATTTTATCAGCAGGACATGGTTCTATGCTTTTATATTCATTACTTCATCTATTCGATTATGGTGTTAGTATTGAAGATATAAAGAATTTTAGACAAATTGACAGTTTGACTCCGGGACATCCTGAATATGGACATACTGCAGGAATAGACGCTACAACAGGTCCACTTGGACAAGGTGTTTCAATGGCTGTTGGTATGGCATTAGCTGAAAGTCATTTAGCTTCAATTTTTAATACTGATGATTGTAAAATAGTAGATCACTATACTTACTCAATCGTTGGAGACGGTTGTCTTATGGAAGGTATCAGCAATGAAGCATCTTCACTTGCAGGTACATTAAAATTAGGAAAACTTATAGTTTTATACGATAGCAATAATATAACGATTGAAGGAGATACTTCAACTGCTTTTGGCGAAAATGTAAGAGCTAGATATGAAGCTCTAGGTTGGGATACTTATTTTGTTACAGATGGTAATAATATCAATGAAATTAAAGAAGCAATAGAAAGAGCAAAGCTAACTGATAAACCTTCATTAATAGAAATAAAGACAAAAATCGGATATGGTTCAACTAAAGAGGGAAGTGCTTCAGCACATGGAGAACCATTGGGAGAAGATAATATTCCAACATTTAAGAAAAATATTGGTTGGGAATGTGAAGAAAGTTTTTACGTTCCTAAAGAAGTTAAAAAATATATGAAAGAAGTAGTTGAAAAAAAGAATACTTTTGTTGATGATTGGGAAAAACTACTTGGAGAATACAAAGTTAAATATCCTGAAAAGTATGATTTATTCAGAAAATTTATGAAAGAAGAAATTGACGAAGAAATCTTAAATGACCCTTCGATTATTGAATTTGATAAGGATATGGCTTCAAGAGAATCAAGTGGAATTGTTCTTAACAGATTTTCTAAACTACTACCAAATCTTTTTGGAGGATCAGCAGACTTAGGACCATCAAATAAATCAACAATGAAAGAATTTGACTACTATTCACCTGAAAACAGAAGCGGTAAAAATATTCACTTTGGAGTAAGAGAACATGCAATGGCTGCAATCTGTAACGGGATTTCATTACATGGAGGACTTTTACCATATTGTGCAACATTCTTTGTTTTCAGTGATTATTTAAAACCTGCTGTAAGACTTTCTGCACTTATGAATCAAGGCGTTATCTATGTTTTAACTCATGATAGCATTGGAGTTGGAGAAGACGGACCTACTCATGAACCAATTGAACATTTGGCAATGTTCAGATCTACACCAAATGTTTCAATGTATAGACCTTGTGATGCAAAAGAAACAGCTTATGCCTGGATATCTGCATTAAAGAATAGAAAAACTCCAAGCTGTTTAGCACTTACAAGACAAAAATTGACTAATTTAGAAGAAACTTCAGCAGAATCTCTAAAAGGTGGATATGTCCTAAAAGACTTTGGGAAAGACTTTGAAGTGATTATTATTGCATCAGGTTCAGAAGTTGGCTTGGCTTACAAAGTTTGTGAAAAACTTTTAGAAGAAAATATTTGCACAAGACTTGTATCAATGCCATGTATGGAAGAATTTGAAAAGCAAAGTAAAGAATATAAAGAAAGAGTATTACCTAATAACATCAGAAAGAGAGTTAGCATAGAAGCTCTATCAACATTTGGCTGGGGTAAATATGTTGGATTAGATGGAATTTCAATAGGTCTTGATACATTTGGAGCATCAGCACCTGCAAATCTATTATTTGAAAAATTTGGATTTACAGTTGATGCAGTTTATGACAAAATAAAAAAAGAATTATTTTAATTAATAAAAAATTATAAAGAATAGCGAAGAAAAACTTCGCTATTTTTTATGAAAATATTTTCATTAAATTGTTGAATATATTAGTTTAATTTGTTATAATCATCTTGAGTTGTAAATTATTAAGATTACTAGGAGAATAACTATGAGATGCTTATTTATTTATGGTTTAATGGTTTTAATTTTGACAAGATATATGTATATAGGACTTATGTTCTATAAGATTAGAAATAAAGAGTATGTTTCTGAAGCATATAATATTTTAATGAGAAATCCTAAAATGAAAAATCCTGAAAAGATTTTGAAATATTATGGATTATTTCATTTTGTTATTGCCGCTTTAGTAATTATACTCTTTTTTATTGTTGATTTGGTAGTTATAGCATTATTTGTATGGGTTTTGGCTTTGTTAGAAGACATTTTTTTCATCATAATATCAAAGAAATCTGAAAAAATAAAACACATGATAAGTTTAGTTTCTATAGTAATAATATTACTTTTTGAAATAAAGAGTCTTGATACTCATGAAACTACAAAAAATATTTATAACATTTCATATACAATCGTGATTGAAAACGGAGTAAGTGATTTTAAAGAACTAAAAGAAAAATCTCATCTCGAAGAAATATTAAAGAGTGAAATAAAAAATATCTCTAAAATGAGAGACAAAAAAATTGAATTATATGACCAAAAAGGAAAGCTATTAATAAAATCCGACCTATACGAAGCAGAAGTAAAAATTTCAGCTACAAATGAATATGAAAAGCAGGAAAATATAATAAAATACAAAGGAAAATATTATAAAATTTATGAACCGAAGAAATTTGATGCTGAATAATAATATTATCATAAAAAATATAAATTTAGTATGGGAGTGCAATTGTATGTTTAAAAAATATCATGAAAACTATTATGGAAATTCACTTAAAAAATTTAAAAAACAGCATAATATACTTGTATTGGTAGGAAATGGATTTGATATATCTGTATTAATGAAATACAAAAAAGGAAGAATGGAAGGAAAAACAACTAGTTATTCAGATTTTTTTGATTATATAACATATTTTAATTTGGTAGATGAAAATAATATATTATATAAAAAAATGAAGGAAGATAAAGAAGAAGGTAAAAAAAATTGGAGTGATTTTGAAAATACCATTAGTGAATTAGATATTAAAGGGAATAATAGTATTACTGAAATTGAAAGTTGCATTGATAAATTTCAGGAACTATTTACAAGATTCTTAAATGAATTAGTTGATGCTAATACTTTACTAGAAGTAAATAAAGGTGTGAGTAATAATAATCTTGCAATACAATCTTTCGAAAAATTTTTAATGGATTTGCAAGATATTGAGGACCTGAAATTTATAAAAGGTAATTGGCACTATAACTTATATTATTTTTTATTTTTTAATTTTAATTATACTTCACTCTTAGATAATTATATTTATTTAGATAAACATCAGTTCGATCCACATTGCTATACGGAAGCAGATAGAAATTATCAACTTAAATATAAATTGAATTGTTATTATACTACAACATCTTTATCATCATATCTAATATATGATATCATCCATCCTCATGGAGTTCAAGATATTCCTAGGTCAATTCTTTTTGGAATTGATTTGGAGAATTATGATAAAGGGAAATCTAAAGAAAAAAGATTAGTTAAATCTTACTGGGCTCAATATGATATTAAATATAAATCTTATTTTACAGAAGCGGAATTATTTATAATATATGGTATGTCATTAGGGAAGACAGATGCTTGGTGGATGGATAGTATATATGAAGAGATTTTAAAAAGGGATGTAGAATTAATAATTTACAAACATGGAAATGAAGACAAAGAAATTGTTATTGAATTATTTTTTGATTGTTGTGTAAGACATACTAATAGTTCCGAAGACGAAAAAAATAAAGTTAAGAGTAATATACATGTAGTTACTTTTACAGAAAATAATACTTATTTTTTAGGACTTGAAGAAAAGTAATATTTTTTAATTTAGAAATATCAATATATCCAATTTTATTTGCAAATTATTATACAAGTCGTTATAATATATGTATTACTTAAAAGATTTTAAGTTTTAAATTAATGTTATTTTTTACATAAATTTTGGTGTAATTAGTAATATTTAAGGAGGAAAAATGAAAGCTATATTATTTGATTTGGATGGAACTTTGCTTCCTTTGGATGAAAAATTATTTGTTGATATTTATTTTACAGAATTGTCAAAAGTATTTTCTGATTATAATATTGATAGTAAAAAACTTGTTGAAACAATTTGGACTGCGACAGGTGATATGATTAAGAATGATGGAAAGAAGACTAATGAAGAAGTTTTTTGGGATAGGTTTGAAAGTGTCATAGATGCAGACGTATCAAATGTTAAGGGATTGTTAGCGGATTTTTATGCTAATCAATTTTTTAATAAGGTTAAGAGGTCTTCAACTGAAAATAGTTTGGCAAAGGTTGCTGTTGAACTTGCAAAGAAGAATAGGAGAAAGGTGATTCTTGCTACTAATCCAGTCTTTCCTGAGGATGCCTTAGTTAGATTGAAATGGACAGGACTTGATGTTGATGACTTTGATTATGTTACTCATTATAGTAATAGTTCTTTTTCAAAGCCAAACCCAAAGTATTATTTAGATTTATGTGAAAAATTTGATGTTGAGCCAAAGGACTGTTTAATGATTGGTAATGATGAAAGAGAGGATATTTTTGCTGCTAGTTCTATCGGAATGAATTGTTATTTGGTAACAGATAATCTTAATTCAGCTCCAGATTGTGAAATAAATTGTGAAAAGGGAAGTTTTGAAGACTTAATTGAAAAATTAAAAACTTTATAATTGAGATAGGTATAAATTAAAAAGACAACAATTTGTTTGAATTGTTGTCTTTTTGTTGTTTTTAATTAAAATTTTCAAAATTCAATCATATGGGGCTTTAGGAGATCTCTCGACTTCGCTCGAGATGACGTGTTGGGGAAGATATTCTTTGAATAGTAAAAAGACGTGAATTATTTCACTATTACACAATTATTCTCTCAAAATTACTATTGTTTACAAGTAAACAAAGTTAGAGCTAGATTAACTTCGTTTCACTTTACTCAACTACGTTCAAGATGACGTGTTGAGAGACGTTCGGAAGACAAAGCTCTTATTTCTTCTTGGCTATTAAGAATTTTATTTTTATTCCTAATGATTTGAATTTATTTTCGTATTCTGTTTCTATGTTTTTTGGATATTCAAAGTTCGCTAAGTCATATGTAATTAGTATTACTTCAAATCCGTTTTCATTAAAGTATTCCAAACTTGCTTCGAATAAATCATCATCATCAGTTTTAAAATGTATTTCTCCCTCTTCTACAAGTAATTTATTGTATTTTGCTAAAAAATTAGGATGAGTAAGTCTTCTTTTATGATGTCTTTTCTTTGGCCAAGGATTACAGAAATTTATGTAAATTCTAGATATAGAGTTTTCGTTAAATATCTCATCTATTTTTTCTATATTTGTAGGAATTGCTCGAACATTTAACAATTCTAAATCCCTAATTTTTCTTGTTGCATATACAATTGCATTTGTGTCCAAGTCCAATATACAGTAATTAATGTCCTTGTTAATATCAGCAATTTCGCTTATAAATTTTCCTTTTCCACAACCAAGTTCAAGATTTATAGGATTGTTATTTTTAAATTCTTCGTTCCATTTTCCTTTTAAGTTTTCTGCATTGAATATTACTTGAGCATTTTCTTTCATTTCAGGAACTGCCCACCATTTTTTTCTAAGTCTCATAATTTTCCTTTCATAAAAATTTTTTATCGTTACAAATATTATATCATATTTTTCTATTTTATATATATTTTATAAAAAAATTAAAAAATTTTTTTACTACTAATAGTAATATTTTTATATCCACCAAAATATTTTTAAAAATACTACAAAACATACTATATATAGTAAAAAATAAAACTTGATTTCTATATATATTTTGTTTTATAATGGGTATAAATTTGCGGAGGTGATTTTATTGAGGATTATAAAGAGAGATTTATCAGAGGTATCATTTGATATTTCTAAAATAGAAAATGCAATTTATAAAGCATTTATTAGTGTTGGTGATGAAGATAAAAAGGTACTTTCAAAACAATTGGCACAAGAGGTTTTTGAAAATATTTTACAAAATAAGGATGAAAATTCAAGTATAAGTGTTGAAGAAATTCAAGATTATGTTGAAAAAACTTTAACTAAGAATAATCATTATGAAACTTTAAAAAGCTATATTTTATATAGAGAAAAAAGAAATTCTTTAAGAAAGGAATTAAATTCTTTTAGAGAATATATTGAAGATGAATCTTTAATTGAAGTGCTTGCAAAAATTCAAAAAGATTTTTCAACAGAAGGTTATGAGCTTGACAGATTATGTAGAAAGTTCTTGTCTTTTGTTAAACCAAGTTCTACTTTGAACGAAAAAGTTGAGCTTTTAATAAAGGCATCTTCTGAATTGACTTCGAAAGAAAATCCAAATTGGGAATATATTTCTGCTAGAATTTATGCTTATAAAATTCATAAAGAGATTTCAAATTATGAGAAAGAATGGCATATTGTCGATTTTAAATCAAAGATACAAGCTTTGACAAAAGCTAATTTATATGGGGAATATATATTAGAAAACTATTCAAGTGATGATATTGATGAGCTTGAAAAGTATATAGATGACAGTAGAGATGAGTTATTTACTTATTCATCTTTAGATTTAGTATATAAGAGATATTTAATTTGTGATTCACATAAAAAAGTAATTGAAACAATGCAAGAAATGTTTATGGGTATTGCTATGCATCTCGCAATTCCTGAAAAAGATAGAGTTTCTTTTGCTAAAAAAGTTTATGACGTTCTTAGTAATTTAAAGGCAACTGTTGCAACTCCTACAATGTCAAATGCGAGAAAGCCATTCCATCAACTTTCTTCTTGTTTCATAGATACAGTTCCTGATACTTTAAAAGGAATTTATAGAAGTATAGATAATTTTGCTCAAGTTTCAAAACATGGTGGTGGAATGGGACTATATTTTGGAAAGGTTCGTGCAAGTGGTTCTGATATTCGTGGATTTAAAGGTGTTGCAGGTGGAGTTATCAGATGGATAAAACTTGCTAATGATACAGCAGTTGCAGTTGATCAACTAGGGGTTAGACAAGGCTCTTGTGCTGTTTATTTAGATGTTTGGCATAGAGATATTCCCGAGTTTTTAAATCTTAGAACTAATAATGGTGATGACAGAATGAAAGCTCATGATGTTTTCCCTGCAATTTGTTTCCCTAATTTATTCTGGCGTTTAGCAAAGGAAAATATAAATTCTAATTGGTATTTATTCTGTCCACATGAAGTAAAAGATGTAATGGGATTCTGCTTGGAAGATTTTTATGGAGAAGAGTGGGAAGAAAAATACAGACTTTGTATTAAAGAGCCAAGACTTGATAAAAGAGTTTTAACTGTAAAAGATTTAGTTAAATTAATTTTAAAGAGTCAAGTTGAAACTGGCACACCTTTTATTTTTAATAGAGATAATGCAAATAATGCAAATCCAAATTCACATAAGGGAATGATTTACTCTTCAAATCTTTGTACTGAAATAATGCAAAATATGAAAGAAATTTTAGATGTTGAAGATAAAATTTTACAAATAGATGGAGAAGATCATGTTGTAACTGATGTTAAAGCTGGAGATTTTGTAGTTTGTAATCTTGCAAGTTTAGTTCTTGGAAATATTGATCTAAAAAATGATGAAGAAATGGAATTTGTAGTTTCTACAATGATAAGAGCATTGGATAATGTAATTGATTTAAACTACTACCCAACACCTTTTGCTAAAATAACAAATTCAAAATATAGAGCAATTGGTCTTGGAACAAGTGGATATCATCATGCTCTTGTAAAAAATAAAATTATGTGGCAAACTGAAGAACATCTAGAATTTATGGATAAGGTTTATGAAAAAATAAATTATTTTGCTATTAAAGAAAGTTCAAAGATTGCCGAAGAAAAAGGAAGCTATAAATATTTTGAAGGTTCAGAATGGCAAAACGGAAAATATTTTGAAAAAAGAGAATATAATTCTAAAGAATGGATTGAACTTAAAGAAAAAGTTGCTAAAAACGGACTTAGAAATGCTTATCTTTTAGCTGTTGCTCCGACAGGTTCAACTTCTATTATCGCAGGAACTACAGCTGGAGTAGATCCTGTTATGATGAGATATTTCCTTGAAGAGAAAAAAGGTTCAATTATTCCGAGAGTTGCTCCTGATTTAACTCCTGAAACATTTTGGCTTTATGAAAATGCTCATGAAGTAGATCAAACTTGGTCTATAAAAGCTGGTGGAGTTAGACAAAGACATATTGATCAAGGACAAAGTTTAAATCTTTATATCACAACAGATTATAAGATGAGTCAAATTTTAAATCTTTTGATTTTATCTTGTGAAGTTGGTTTAAAGAGTATTTATTATATAAGAAGTAAGAGTTTAGATATTGAAGAATGCGATAGTTGTTCTGCATAGGAAGGAGATATTATGGAATTAAATAAAAAAGCTCTATTTAATGAAAATGGAGATATAGAATTGTCAAAAAGAAAAATGATAAATGGAAATACTACAAATTTAAATGATTTTAACAATGTAAAATATACTTGGACAACAGAATGGTACAGAAATGCCATGAATAATTTCTGGATTCCGGAAGAAATAAATTTATTTCAAGATTTAAAAGATTATAAAATATTAGATGAATATGAAAAAACTGCTTTTGATAAAGTTTTAAGTTTTCTAATATTTTTAGACAGTATTCAAACTGCAAATCTTCCATATATTGGAGAGTATATAACAGCAAATGAAATCAACCTTTGTCTTACTATCCAAGCTTATCAAGAAGCTATCCATTCACAAAGTTATGGATATATGTTAGATAGTATATGTTCTCCTGAAGAAAGAACAAATATTCTATATCAATGGAGAGATGACGAACATCTACTTGCAAGAAATAAATTCATTGGAGACTTATATAATGAGTTTCAAGAAAATAAAGATCCATACAGTCTAGTAAAGACAATGGTTGCAAATTATATTCTTGAAGGAGTTTACTTCTATTCAGGATTTATGTTCTTCTATAATTTAGGAAGAAATGGAAAAATGCCTGGATCTGTACAAGAAATCAGATATATAAATAGAGATGAAAATACACATCTTTGGTTATTCAAAAAAATGCTTTTAGAATTACAAAATGAAGAACCGGAATTATTTACAGAAGAAAAAGTTGCTGTATATAAAGATATGATTAAAACAGGTGTAGAACAAGAAATTGCTTGGGGAAAATACGTGTTGGGAGAAAATATTCCTGGACTTACAATGCAAATGGTTGAAGATTATATAAAATATCTTGGAAACTTAAGAAGTACTGCTTTAAACTTTGGTAAACTTTATGATGGTTATGATGAAGAACCAGAAAGTATGAAATGGGTTAGTGAGTATTCAGATCCAAATGCAATAAAGACAGATTTCTTTGAAGCAAAACCTTCAGCTTATTCAAAATCAAGTGTAATAGATGATGATTTAGATGATTTATAAAATATAAAAAATACTTAATTGATTTTTCAATTAAGTATTTTTTTTGTAAAAATTTTGATTTTAACTATTGAAAAAGTAAAAAATTAGTAGTATAATATTAACACAAATAAGAATTATTTGCATTAAAGAAAATTTAAGGGGGATTATTTATGAATAAAAGATTGAAAAAAATTATTTCAATTATGATGATTAGCTGTATGTTTTTAGTTGCTTGTTCATCTAGTAAGGATGAAAATAATAAAGAGCAAAAAACTACAGAGCAAAAAGAAAATAAGAAAGTTATTTATACAACATTTTTTCCAGTAACAGATCTTACAAAGAGAATTGTTGGGGATAAAATGGAGGTTAAAACAATAATAAAAGGGAATCAAGAGCCTCATTCCTTTGAACTTAAAGCTGGAGATATGCAAGAAATTATAAAAGCAGACTTGATTATTTATAATGGTGCAAATATGGAGTCTTTTATTTCTGCTATTGAAGATACTGTTAAGGATAAAAATAAGTTCTTAAATCTATCACAAGGATTGACTTTGCTTGAAAGTGGAGATGGATTGGAAGAAGAACATGATCATGGTGATGAAAAAGAAGATAAACATGAGCATGATAAAACAAATCCACATACTTGGCTTAGCGTAAAAAATGCAATTATTCAACTTGATACTATTTATAAAAAAGTTTCTTCTATAGATCCTGAAAATGAAGCCTATTACAAAGAAAATCTAAAAAAAGCACAAGATGAATTTAGAGCTTTAGACAAAAAATTTGAAACAGAGCTTTCAAAGGTTAAGAGTAAACAAAAATATTTTGTTGTAAGTCATGCTGCTTTTAACTATTTAGCAAATGATTATGGCTTAAAACAAGTTGCAGTAACAGGTATATCACCGGAAGATGAACCATCAGCAAAGCAACTTCAAAAAATTGCAGACTTTGTTAAGAAATACAAGATAAATACAATTTTCTTTGAAGGAAAGGCAACTCCAAAAGTTGCTGAAACTCTTGCTAAAAACACAAATACAAAAACAGATACTTTATATACAATGGAAAATTTGACAGACGAAGAAATTGAAATGGGATATTTAAAATTAATGGAATTAAATTTAAATGCTTTGGTTAAATCTTTTAATGAATAGGAGGGAAATATGAGTAAAAATTTAAAGAATAAAATTTATAAAATGAACTTGATTTTAGTTTGTAGTGCAGTTTTACTTGCAAGTTGTTCAAAAAAACAGGAAGAAAAGGAAAAAACTTCTAGTAAAAATTTTGAATTTGTTGAAAAAGAGACAAATTATAAAAAAGATGAAACTACAGAAGTTTTAATTGATGCTGAAATAAAAAAGAGTGATATTGTAAGATCTTATAAGCACGGGGATCACTGGCATGTGTTTACTAAAGATGGTAAAGAACATATCACTTATACAGACCCTTCAAAATTAGGAGATGGAAATTCACTTTCTCTTGTTAGCGTTGTTTCAAAGAGTAAGTTAAGAGGATTAAATGTAACATCAATATTAAAACATGGAGATCATTGGCATGTTTATACAGCTGATGGGAATGAATATTTAACTTATGAAAATCCATCAAGTATGTTTCCAAATATTACTGTAGGAACTTATGTGGGTTCACATGGTTCACACAGAAATAGGAGAAATTCAAATAACTATTCACATGCAAATATTATTGAAGAGAAAAAAGATAGAGTTGTAAAAATTTTAAAACATGGAGATCATTGGCATATCTATACTGCAAGTGGTAAAGAATATATTAGTTATACTGATCCTACTTCAAAATATCCTGATGCAGAAGTCGGAGAGTATCAAGGAAATCATGGAGATTCACAAGATAATACTGAAAATGAAAGACCAAATGTTCCAAGTGCTAGTGAAAAATTATATGAAGCTAGAAAGAATTTAAATATAGTAAATGTTTTGGGAAAAGATCCTGTTGACAGATATAATATAGTAAAAATTTTAAAACATGGAGATCATTATCATATTTATGATTCAAAAGGAAATGAAGGAATCACTTATACTAATCCAAGATCACTTTATCCAGAAGCTGAATTTGGAGAATATCAAGGAAATCATGGAGAAAATTCAAATAAACCATTTGAATGGCCAAAAGGGGTTACAAAAATTATAGATCATGGAGATCATTGGCATTTATATGTTGGAGATAAAGAGGTCGGAGTAGTTCACGAAAATCCTAGAAGCCGTTATCCTGATGCTGAATATATTAAAGAAGGAAGCGATCACTCAGATATTGGTGTAGATGAAAATGAATTATTTACTTATGAAAGTGTAAAAGCAGAAATAAAAGATAAAGTAATTCCATATCTTGATAGTAATCTTAGAGCAATGAGACATTATGGAGATTTAAATACAACATTACCAGTTTATGGATCTAATGGAGTTACAAAAGGAATATTTTATTGGTTACATGGAGGTCACTACCATGCAATAACTATAAAACAAATTATTCAAAATGCAAAAGCTGGTCAATATGGTGAATGTACCGCCAGAGAAATAGTAGCTGCTTTAAAATATATAATTCAAAATCCAAATGCAGAAATTGAGTCTAAAATAACAGTTGATAAAGAGGAAGTATTAAAGTATCTTAGAAAAGTTTATAATCTTGAAGATGAAACGGATGCTTATATTATAGGTGATATTGCTTATGTTTATATAAATGATGAGACTTTAACATTTAGTTTAGCTGATTTTGAAAAAGTAAATGGACAAATTAGATATAAAAAGAAACTACCAGAAGCACCAAAAAAAGCCAAAAAAGATAATGAAGATTATGTGGATGAAGAAGATACAAAAGATTATTCAGGTTATGAAGAAGAGAAAAATAAAATAACTAAAAAAAATAGTGAAGAATCTAAAGAAAAAATAGTTGAAGAAAAATCTGCAGAAAAAAATAACTCTGTTCCAAAGACTGAAGATAAAAAAGTTGATGATAATAAGGATGTAGAAAAAACAAAAACAGATAAACCAGTAAAATCTGAAGAAAAGAATGAGGAAAAGGAAAATAAAAATAATTAGTTTTATAATTTAATAAATTTTCTAAATTTAAAATCACTCAATTATAGAGTAAAATCTGTATTGAGTGATTTTTTTTTGAATAAACAAGTTTATTTTAAATAAAATTTTCTAATTAAAAAAATTTTTTTATAAAAATGTTTATAAATTATGTTTTATGTGGTATAATATATTTGTAATCAATTAGCACTCAAGTTAATAGACTGCTAATAACTTTAATAGGAGGGATATTATGAAATTAAAACCAATAGGAGATAAATTAGTTATAGAAATGGTTGAGGTAGAAGAAAAGACAAGTTCAGGTATAGTTCTTCCTACTTCTGCAAAAGAGGCACCAAGTGTTGCTAAAGTTTTGGCAATTGGTGATGAAATTTTAAAAGATGAAGATAAGAAAGATTTAATTAAAGTTGGAGATAAAATAATTTTCTCAAAATATGCAGGAACTGAAGTTAAACTTGATAAAAAAGAATATATTGTTGTAAAAATTGCTGATGTTTTAGCAGTTGTTGAAGATTAGGAGGTTTTTAAATGGCTAAAGAAATTAAATTTAATGAAGAAGCAAGAAAAGGAATGGAAGCTGGTATTAATAAACTTTCAAATACAGTTAAAGTTACACTTGGACCTAAAGGAAGAAATGTAGTTTTAGATAAAAAATTCGGTTCACCACTTATTACAAATGACGGTGTTACTATTGCAAGAGAAATTGAATTGGAAGATCCTTATGAAAATATGGGAGCTCAACTTGTTAAAGAAGTTGCAACTAAGACAAATGATGTTGCAGGTGATGGTACAACTACAGCAACACTTTTAGCACAAGCAATTATCAGAGAAGGTTTAAAGAATGTTGCAGCAGGAGCAAATCCAATGATTATTCAAAAGGGAATTAAAAAAGCAGTTGATAAAGCTGTTGAAGGAATTAAAGAATTTTCAAAACCTGTTGAAACAAAAGAAAGTATTGCTCAAGTAGCATCAATTTCTGCAGCTGATGAAGAAGTTGGAAAATTAATTTCTGATGCAATGGAAAAAGTTGGAAAAGACGGTGTTATCACTGTTGAAGAATCTAGAAGTATGGGAACAACTTTAGAAGTTGTTGAAGGTATGCAATTTGATAGAGGATATGTTTCTCCTTATATGGTAACTAATACTGAAAAAATGGAAGCTGAACTTGAAGATCCATATATTTTAATTACTGATAAAAAGATTACTAATATTCAAGAAGTTTTACCTGTATTAGAACAAATTGTTCAACAAGGAAAACCACTTTTAATTATTGCTGACGATGTAGAAGGCGAAGCAATGGCAACTCTTGTTGTTAATAAATTAAGAGGAACATTTAACTGTGTAGCTGTAAAAGCACCTGCTTTTGGTGATAGAAGAAAAGATATGCTACAAGATATTGCAATTTTAACAGGTGGTACAGTTATTTCAGAAGATTTAGGATATGAATTAAAAGAAACTTCTATTGAAATGTTAGGTAAAGCAAGAAGGGTAACTGTTGGAAAAGAACTTACTGTTATCGTAAATGGAGCAGGTGAACAATCAGCTATAGAAGAAAGAGTTGCTTTAATTAGAAATCAAATAGAAATAAGCGATTCTGAATATGATAGAGATAAATTACAAGAAAGACTTGCTAAACTTGCTGGAGGAGTTGCAGTAATTCAAGTTGGTGCAGCTACTGAAACAGAACTTAAAGAAAGAAAGTTAAGAATAGAAGATGCACTTGCAGCTACAAGAGCAGCAGTAGAAGAAGGTATTGTTCCTGGAGGTGGAACTGTATTGCTAAATGTAATTCCAAAAGTTAAAGCACTTCTTGAAGGAACTAATGGAGACGAAAGAACAGGTGTTAATATAATTGTTAAAGCACTTGAAGAACCAGTTAGACAAATTGCAATAAATGCAGGTTTAGAAGGTTCAGTTATCGTTGAAAATGTTAAGAATGCTGAAGTTGGAATTGGTTTTGATGCTTTAAGTGAAAAATATGTAAATATGCTTGAAAATGGAATTGTTGATCCTACAAAAGTTACTAGATCAGCACTTCAAAATGCATCAAGTGTTGCATCAATGGTTTTAACAACAGAAGCTGCTGTTGCTGATGTAACTAAAGATGAACCAATGGGACAAATGCCTGGCGGAATGAATCCTGGAATGGGATATATGTAGAAGGTAGTTAACTTATAGCTAAATTTATGGTAAAATAGAACTTGGATTAACCAAGTTCTTTTTTTATGGAGTTTTTATGATTAAATTATTTTTTAATATTATGTTTTTAGTTAGTATTGCTATTTTAGTGATACATCAAAGTTTTTATTATTATCAATTTAATAAGATTTTTAAAAAATTGAAAAATTTAAGTGAAGAGATAAATATAAGAGAAGATAGAAATTTAATTTTAGAATATAATTATAACCTTGCACAGCTTAATTATATTTTTTGTGTGTATTTTTGTGGGTTGTTGAAAAAAATTCTATATAAAAAGAATAATTTTGAATATGTTGAATAGGAGAAAGTTTTGAAAGATTATTTATTTATATATAAAAATGAAGAAAAAATTGAATATGGAAAAGTTTTAAATTCAAAATTAAACTCCTATTTTGTAAAAACATTTAGTGATTTTGAAATTGGAGATATATACAGAGTACGAGTTGTAAAAAAAGTTGATGCATTACAATGCTTTTTTGTAGAACTTAAAAATGGGAAAAATGGATTTTTAGACTTTAAAGATACTATCGGTGAAGTAAAAGTTGGAGATGTTATATTTGTTGAAATTTATAAAATAAATGCAGGAGAAAAAGCACCTAATGTTTCGATGAATTTTTCAATTTCTTCAATGTTTTCAGTTATATCTTACAAAAATAGAGAAGATATTTTGATTTCAAAAAAATTAAAAGAACATAACTTTGATTTAGTAAAAATAAAAAATATAAAATCAAATTTTTCAGTAAAATTGAGAACAAAAAGTGTCGATTGTGATGAAGACGCTTTATTGAATGATATAAGAAAAAATGTAGAAAAAATGCAAGAAATAGTGGATAGTTTAAATAATTTACCGGTTCCTAAATTAATCTACAAAAAGGAGAATTTTTTGGAGGACTTTTTATTTGAAAATGAAAAATATTCCTGTATATTAAATGATAAAGAGTTATACAAGAGTTTTAAAGATAATAAATTTTTGAAAAATGAATTGATGTATGATGAAGAATATTCTCCAAAATATGATTATAATATCGGAGTATATCTAGAGGGATTAAATAAAAAAATAGTTGAAGTTGAAGATATAAATATAGTTATAGAAAAAACGGAAGCACTTACAGTAATAGATGTAAATTCAAAGAAAAAAACAAATGAAATAAATAAAAGTAAGAATGCATTATCTGTAAATTTAATTGCAATTGATGAAATTATTAGACAGATTTCTTTTAGGGATATTTCGGGAATAATAATTGTAGATTTTATAAATATGAAAACAAAAGAAAAAGAAATTTTGGAAGAAAAAATTAAAGAAATACAAATTTTTGACAATAAGATTTGGAATTTTCACGGATTTACAAAACTTGGTTTATATGAAATTACAAGACAAAGAGGAAAATAATGGAATTAAGAAATTTAGAAATAATTGACAATACCAATGAGGGACTTGGAGTTGCAAAAAGTGAAGAGGGAGTAGTTTTTGTAAAAGGTGGACTTGTTGGAGATATTGTAGATGTTGAAATAACTCAAAAGAAGAAAAAATTTTCTAACGGATATGTTAAAAAATATTTGAAATATAGTGAATACAGAGAAAATCTATATGATGAAAAACTAACAGATATCTATCATTTTATAAATCTAAAATATGAAAAAGAACTTGAATTAAAGAAAAAGATGTTTTTAGATAGCCTTAGAAAAAATACAGGTATAGAATTAGAAGGTGTAGAAATTTTAGATAATAAAAATAACTTAAATTATAGAAATAAAATTGAATTAAAGACAAATGAAAATTTTGAACTTTGTTACTGTGTGGATAATGGGGAAAGCAAAATAAAACTTGAAAATTGTCCATTAAGTGATGAGAGTATAAATGAATTTTTACCATTTTTACAAGCAAAATTAAAAGAATTTAAAATTAAATCCTATGATGTAAATACAGACGAAGGAATTTTGAAAAATATCAGCATAAGGTCAAATTTCAATTCTGAAATTATGATTACAGTTGTTGTTAAAAAAGATACAGTAGAAGTTGAAAATTTTGTAAAAAGTTTAAGTGAATATGAGAAATTAGTAAGTGGACATATAAATATTAACCCTAAAAAAGCAAGTATAATTATGGGACAAGAAAGTAAATTAATATTTTTTAAGAAAAATTTTACTGATAAAATAGGAAAATATGAATTTAATATTTCTCCAAAGAGTTTTTTTCAAGTAAATAGATTTCAAACTGAAAATTTATATAATATAGCAAAAGATTTTTTAGGAGAAAATAAAGATAAAAACTTATTAGATTTATATTCTGGAATAGGAACAACAAGTATATATTTTGCAGAAAATTTTAAAAAAGTGATTGGTGTAGAAGTTGTAAAAGATGCAGTAAAAGACGCTAAAGAAAATTTAAAACTAAATGATGTGAATAATGTTGAGTTTCTATATGGAAAAAGTGAAGAAAAGATTGATGAAATCTTAAAAAATAAAAATATAGACATAATTTCTGTAGATCCTCCACGAAAAGGACTTGATAAAAAAGTTGTAGATACTATTATCAAAAGTAATATTAGAAAAGTTGTATATGTAAGTTGCAACGGAGCGACACTTACAAGAGATTTAAAACTTTTTATAGAAGGTGGATTTGAATTAAAGAAAGTAAAACTATGTGATATGTTCAGTAAAACAGCACATTGTGAAGTGGTTGTGGAGATTGAGAAGGTATAAGAATAGGAATAATACTATGTATACATTAATATTTTTATAGGAGGTAAAATGAGTGAGAAAAAATATTTAGAAAACCCAACTGAACACTCTGCTTTGTCATACTGGAAAAGTAAAAAATTCAAAGTTCCAGATAATATGAAAATAATTAATGATAAGTATTTTTCAAAAGAGCTATTAAAAGATTTTAATGATGATATTTATTTTAAATTAGTTCACAACTTAAATAATATTATTTTATGTAATCTTCCTGAGAATTTTATTTTTTACAAATGTAGTATTGAAGAATTTGCCATTCATATAAATAGTTGTTATGATGAGGGAATAACAATTAAAGAATTAGAGTCTTATAAAGATCGTATAGTATATGATGAGGAATTGTGGATTTGTATTTTTGATAAATATAATAAAAAAATAGTTGCTACAGGAATTGCTGAATTTGATGATGAAATAAAAGAGGGGTATTTGGATTGGATTCAAGTTTCAAAAGATTATAGAAAAAAAGGATTTGGAACAGTTATTGTAAATGAATTATTGTATAGATTAAAGAAAAAAGCAGATTTTGTTACTGTTTCTGGGAAAATAAATAATAAAAGTAATCCTGAAAATTTATATTTAAAATGTGGTTTTGAAAACAAAACTATATGGCATGTTTTGACAAAAAAGGAGTTATTTTACAATGAATGGTAAATTTGAAAAGATAAAAGTTCTTGAAAGTTCAAATACTAAAAAGGAATTAGATATTAAATTATATGGTGAAGAGCAGGCGAAAGCAGTATTAAAATTTCATAAACAGATTGAGGAATATAAGAAAACTCCACTCGCTTGTCTTCCTAATTTGTCTTCAAAGCTGAATATTGGTGCAATCTACGTAAAAGATGAATCAAAGCGTTTTTCACTAAATGCATTTAAAGGGCTAGGTGGAAGTTATGCAATGTTTAGAATTTTATGTGATGAATTAAATCTTAATCCGGATACTACTAGTTTAAATGATTTGTTATCTGATAAATATAAAAAAAGACTTGAACAGATTGAGTTTGTAACATGTACTGATGGAAATCATGGTAGGGGAGTGTCTTGGGCTTCAGGATTATTTGGATGTAAAGCCCATGTCTATATGCCTTATGGAACAGCAGAAGTTCGAGCAGAAGCAATTCGAAAAGTTGGTCCTGCAAAAGTAGAGATTACAGATTTAAGTTATGATGATACTGTTAAATATGCTTTAGAAATGAGTAAAAAGTATGGTTGGATATTAATTCAAGATACTTCTTGGGATGGATATGAGAAAATTCCGACATGGATTATTCAAGGGTATCTCACAATGGCTTATGAAATTACTGAAGAGTTAGAAAATTTAAATGTAATTCCTACACATATTTTTTTACAGGCAGGAGTAGGTTCAATGGCTGGAGGAATGATTGCATATTTTGTAGAACATTATAAAAATAACAAACCTATATTTACTATTGTTGAATCAAATGTTGCCGATTGTATTTATCGTTCTGCTGAGATAGGCGATGGGAAATCTTATTCTGTAGGAGGAGCACCAACGACTATTATGGCAGGATTGAATTGCGGAACAACTTGTAGTCTTATCTGGCCAATTATATGGAATTATACTGATTTTTATATTTCCGGTTCTGATGAAATGGCAGTTGATGGAATGAGAGCCTATGCTTTTAATAAAGGAGAAGATTTAAAAATTATTTCTGGAGAATCAGGTGCTTCAACAATGGGTGCGTTACTTGGAGTTTTGACAGAACCTTCTATGGAAGAGATGAAGAAAAAAATGAAAATAGATGAAAATTCTGTTATTCTTTTAATTAATACAGAAGGAGATACTGATCCGGAAAATTATAGAAAAATTATAAATGGAGATTGGAAAAAATAAATTATTTGTTTTTTGGGAGGAATTATGAAAGAGCGTATAGCACTATGGGATAATCTTAAATTTATTTTAATAACACTTGTTGTTATTGGACATTTAGCCGATGAATTTACAGCTAAATCAGATGTGTATAAAAGTGTATTTTTATTTATATATACTTTTCATATGCCTCTATTTATTTTTATTTCAGGATTGTTTCATAGCGAAAAAAATATTGTAAAAAAGTGTATTTTTTATTGTAGTATTGGATTTTTGTATAAAGTAATAACCTTGATTTTTGACAGATTAAGCGGAAATGGCAATGTTAGCTTCAGTCTTTTATCTGATGGGGGAATATCATGGTTTATGTTTGTTCTTGCAATTTATACGATAATATCTTATGTTATAAAAGATGAAAATAAAAAATATATTTTAGTTTTTTCAGTAGTTTTGGCTTGTTTTACCGGATATGACAAGTCTATTGGAGATTTTTTGTATTTATCAAGAGCTATTGTGTTTTTTCCTTTTTATTTGTTAGGTACAATGCTTAAAAGTGAGGATATAATAAGTATTAAAAATAAGTATAAGGGACTTTATATAGTTTCGATATTGATTTTATTGATATGGGGATTTTTGTGTTTTTATAAAATAGATAAATTTTATATTTTACGGTATTTATTTACCGGAAGAAACGCGTTTTATGAACCAATATTAAGATATGGAGCTTTGGCAAGACTATCTTGTTACATATTGTCGTTATTGATACTTTGCTCTTTTATAATCTTAATACCAAATAAAAAAATTAAGTGGATAAGCAATATGGGTAAAAACTCGATAAATGTTTATTTTTGGCATTGGAAATTTTATATTTTACTTGAAAAACTATTTTGTATTTCAAGTTTATTTTATGCAGGAGTTATGGGAAAGATTGAATTTTTATTTGTAGGATTATTCATAAGTGTTGTGCTATCACAAAGAGGAATATTTGAATTTCCTATAAAACAAATTAAAAGGTATTGCTTTTCTTAAGTTTGTGTCGACTGAAAATATGGAGATTAAAGCAAATAAGAAAAAGGGTATAAAAATAGTAGGTATTAAAAAATAAGTAAAGTAAATAGAAATTTTTAAATTATATCTATGATTAATTAAAGTTAAAATGAAAATAAGGAGGTAAAATATGAAAGCTATTATTTTCTACTATTCAAATAGTGGTAAGACTAAAAATGTTGCAACAAAAATCCAAGAAAATCTTGGTTGTGATATGATAAGTATAGAACCCGAAGTTTCTTATGGTTCATATTTTAAGGCTATTGGAAGAGCGAGAGATGAAAAAAAGAAGGATATAACAGCTAAATATGTTGCACCAGTTGTAGATATTTCTGATGTTGATGTTGTTTTAGTGGGATATCCAATTTGGTTTAGTAAACCACCAATGATTGTATTAGATTATTTAAAGAATTATAATTTAGATGATAAAAAGGTGGTTCCTTTTTCAACATCTGGATCTACTAATGTTAAGACAACTCTTAACACACTTAAAGAATATATTGGGAAGGCAGAACTATGTCTTCCATATAGTAAGGCAATAATATTTAAAACAAACTTTAATAAATGGATAGAAAAAGTTAAAGAATTATAGTATGTAGAATTTTGATATTTAAAATAATAAAATGCAGTCATTTAATTGAACTGGATTTAAAAATATAGAAATTATTAAAGGAATGTAATCCATAATTGATAGGGGACATTCCTTTTAAATTATTCTTAATTATTTTAGTTTGAAATGATTAAAACCAATTTGTTTTTTCGTCCCTGAATTTTGGTATTTTACCATTTTGATAAGGATTATAGTTGTTTCGATTACAGCCAAATTCTTTTAATTCTTTTATTTTATTGTCATCAGTCCATACAATAAGAGAAATTCCGTCAAAATCTTCGATACTTTCATCATTCATTTTATTTTTAAAATACCATTCTACAATAGTTTGATTGCCTTTATGAAAAAATTGTTTAATTGTCCAATCTATTACCATTCCACGAGTATTCCATTCATTAAACCATAATTTTACTGTTTCACGATTTTCATATTTGGGGCTCCAACTCTCTGTGTAAATAACATCTTCTGTAAAAATTTCATCTATTCCTAAATCTTTTTGTTTTATCCACATATCAAACCATAGTTGAATTATTTTTTCTTTTTTATTCATCATACACCCCCATATAAGCAATTCTCAATCAATTAAATAAACACAATTAAAAAAATATTTTTATCATTATACCACATTTACATATAGTTTTATAGTATTTATTTTTATATTTAAAAACTGACCTTCAAAAAATTATTTTTAATTTATTGAGGTCAGTTTTAATTTAACTTCTTTAATAACTAATTATATTTTCTTGATTTTACAAAAATGAAAATTGAAACTACTATACTTAAAAATACTGCTAATATTGATGATTTTTCAATAGAAGTTTGTGGTAGTTTATTACCCATATTTTTTGTATTAGCTTTTGTATTAGTATCATTTCTAGAAATATTATTATTCCTGTTATTTTCTAAATCTGAGTTATTTCCTTCAGAATTTTTTTCCTTTGTTTTGTTATATTCAATGATATACTTTGAAAAATGTGTCGTTTCAAATGATACAGTTTCTTTAGTTTGAGAAAATTTACATGAAGTTAGTTCTCCTGATTCAGAAAGGTGATAAACAGCTTTAACATCACTAAATTTTTTATTTAAAATTAATTTAAATTTACCAGTCATATCAACTTTTTTATCATTCAAATTTTTAAACTGTATATCAAAGGCATTCAAAACATTATTTCGTAGATTTTTTATACTGTCTGAATTTATTTTTTTAACGCTCAATTTTAGATTTGTAAATTTTGTTTCTTCTAATGAAACTACAGTGATGTCATATTCTTCGTTTCGGATTACTTTTTCTTTATAATCTTTACAAGCATCTTTTATTGCCTCAAACATACCTTCTCTATGATATTTTGCTTTTTCAACTTTTAGTATATTACCAATTGAATCAACATTTCCAGACAAAATTTCTTTATAGTTTAGTCCTTCATAGTCTGATAAAGTATCCAATGCTAACTTGTGATATCCTTCATTATCCTCATCAACATTTTCCACTTCTGTACCATATTGATTTAATGTTCCTTTTCCTATATTGTAGCTCATATCCAAAACATATAAAATTTTACCGTTCTTGTCAAAGTAAACATTAACGCCTATATGATATGATGGTATAGGTAATGGACTATTTAATTTATGATGACCTTGTAACATAACAGTTTTTGATGTTTCGCCTTCTCCATTTACCAAGTCTGTAAGAAATTTTAATTCTTTCTTAAGTCTTTTTAATTTTCTAGTATCCAATGCACTGTTATTATATGATTTTTCAGCATAATTAATTTTGTCTTCTAACAATTTTTTTGATTTTTCATCACCATTTGAAAGACTTTTCTTAGCTTTTTTTAATAAAATATTAATGTCTGATCTATCAATTAAAAAATTAGTTTCAAAAATATATTTAAGCATTTCTCCTTCTCTTAAATTAGTTTTTTCTAAGAGAAGTTCTCCTTCTTTTTTTATATCCAAAAATAATTTTTTTGTTTTTTCTTGAAATTCATCTAATTTTAAAGAATCAATTTTTTCAATAGTTTTTTTAAGCTCAGTTCTGTCTTTAGCCAAGGTATTTTTATTTACAATAAAATTATTTCCATCAGGAATTTTATTAATATTTCCACCGGTAATTTCAACTAAAACTTTTTTATATTCTAAATTTCCTGGATTTTCATCAAATGAATTAAAAGCTATTTTCTTTAGTGAATTCGGAAAAGCAACTTCTTTTATTGAATTTTTCCTAAATGCTTCTTCTCTTATTTCTTCAACACCATAAGGTAAATTAACTGAAGTGATTAAATTACCTGCAAATGCTTGAACTCCTATTGTTTTTAAATTTGGAGTTTGAGTTAAATCAACTTGAGCTATAGCATTTCCTAGAAATGCCATTTCTCCAATTTCTGAAAGTTTTTCTGAATTCATCAAAAGCATATTTATTTTATTGTTTCTAAATGCTGAAATTCCAATTTTCTCAACATTTTTAGGAATAAATACAAATTCCAAATTATTTATATGAAAAGCTGCATCATCAATAAGTTTTAAATGGTCATTCAAATTTAGTGTACTTATCTTATTATTCATAAATGCACCTTTTCCGATTTCAGTTAAATTTTCACAATCTTGAACATCTAATTCTGTTATATAATTTGACTGAAAGGCAAAATTTCCAATTTTTTCTATGCTATTAGGTAAAGTTACACTTTCCAAGTCATATTTTTTTAGACTTTCATTTCTAAAATTAATGTTTCTAAAAGCATCATCTGCAATCTGTGTTAGTTTTATTCCATTATGTTCACTTGGAATTTTTAAATTTTTATTCTTTTTAACTTTTAAAAGTCCTCTATTAGAAAATCCTTCAATTACATTTTTATTAATTTTAAAATCGGCATTTTCCCAAATTTTATAATTTATTTCTGGTTTTTTAACTTTTAAATCATCAGATGGATCTACATAAAAAGAAGCTCCAAATAATTTATTTGGATTATTTTTATGTTCAGTCCAAAGTGTAACTATATAATTATATTCTTCATTTCCATAATTACCGTTAAATGCATCCGATGCTATTTTTTTTATACTGTTTGGAATATTAATGCTTTCTATTCTATTATCTTCAAAAACTTTTTCTCCAAGTTCAGAAATTTTTTTACCTTTAAATTCAATATTTGAAATTTTATTGTTTTTAAAAGTTCTTTCTCCCAAGCTTTCCAACTTTTCTGGTAGAACAAGACTCCCTGTAATTTGGCTTTCCATAAATGCAGAGTCGCCTAAAGTTTTTAATTCACTTGGTAATTCTAAACTTTTGTCTAATGCTATATGTGCAAAGGCATAATCACTTATTCTTGTTATAGTAGATGCAAGTTTTAGTTCATTTAAACTTTCATTAAAATCAAAGGCATCTTGTCCGATGTATTCATATCCATCAGGAATAGTAACAGATTTAATAAGTGTATTGTTAAATGATTCTCCTATATTACGAATTTCATTTCCATCGACATCTTTATTATTTTTTTCGCCATTCTTACCTTCGCGACCGATATAATCTTCAATTTCTTTCTTTTTATCTGGGTGGAAAGCAAAACTTGCTACCTTTGTTATTTTTACACCGTTTTTCTCTGTAGGTAAAATTACTTTTCCATTCTTCTTAAGTTTTTCGGAACCTTTCTTAGAAAAACCGTAAATAGTGTCATTTTCTATTATAAAATCATCAATTGTCCATTCATCATTTATACCATTATCATTTGCAGTAACAGTATGACTGTTTGTTGACAAAAATTTTGGTATTAATAGAGAAAAGATAAATAAAAATACCATAAATATTTTCAAAATTCTTTTTATTTTCATAAAACCTCCATATATTTTTATATTACGATAATGAATATCACAAAGAGAATGTTATAATATTTTTGTAAAAAAGTCAATATATAAATGAGGTTAAAATTATTTAATTTATTAATATACAATGTTTTTATAGTAATCTAAATTTATTTTTTTTAAAGTCTATGATGCCTTCTTTTTTTAATTTTCCAAGCTCTCTTGAAAGATTACTTCTGTCTAGTGCAAGGTAGTCTGCCATTTCATTTCTATTTAGATTTATTTCAAAGTTGCTATCTATTGATAGTAACTTTTTTTGAGTTGAAAGATATTCTAAAATTTTTTCTCTAGTAGTTCTCTTTGATAGTATTTGTAATTTTTTATTTAAAATTAAATTTTTTGTAGATATTATATTTAAAAGATTATTTAAAATTTTTTGGTAATATTGAGAATTAGATAAACTACTATACTCAATCCAAATTACAGAAGAACTTGTTAGAGAAATTATTTCGTGAGGAATTTTCATTTCTAATGAAACCAAGGCTTCACCAAATGAATCTCCTTTTTCAAAAACATTTAAAATATTTCTATTTCCAAAATAATCGAAATTAGAAACTGCAATTCTTCCATTTGTAATTATTCCAAAATATTCTACTTTTGTATTTTCAGCTAGAATTATATCATTTTTTTTATAATTTTTTTCGTAAAAAGATACTACTGAAAATATTTCTATTATTTCATCTATTGAAAAGTCCTTAAATATTGGACATTCTTTTATTATTTCAAAGTTATTCAAGTTTACCTCCTAAAATTTATTAATTATATTTTAGAACTTTTTTTTACATTTTTCAATATATTTTGTTTATAATTTATTAATAATTATTTAATATGGTTGCTATAAACTGACAAAGTTTGAAAAAAATAGTTATACATTCTAAAAAACATTGTAAAAAATATTGCAATAAATTTGAATAGGTGTTATAATACTTAAAACGAGAGTACGTTTTAGATTTTACATATTAATATAATTAAATGAAAACAAAAATGGTAGGAGGTTTATTATGTTAGACGATAAAATTTCTGTTGCAGTTATAAAACGTTTACCTAAATATTATAGATACCTTGAACTTATTGGAGATAAGGGAATAATTAGAGTATCTTCTCAAGAATTAAGTAAGATTACAGGTTTAACTGCATCACAAATTAGACAAGATTTGAATCACTTTGGTGCATTTGGTCAACAAGGCTATGGATACAATGTAGAAGAGTTAAAAATTGAGTTGGAAAAAATTATGGGTGTTGATAAGCCTTATAATGTAGTTATTATTGGTTTTGGTAATATTGGTAGTGCATTGTTAAACTATAGTGGATTTAGAAAAAAAGGCTTTAAGGTTGTAGGAATTTTTGATAACTCATCAGATATTATTGGAAGTAAACAAAATGATGTTGTTGTTAAAGATATTTCAGAATTAGAAGAAGTTGTAACTAGAGAAAAAGTTGATATTGCAATTTTAGCGATTCCTGCAAGACCTGCACAAGAAATAACTGATAAACTAGTTGCTTGTGGTATAAAAGGAATTTGGAATTTTGCACCAATTGATTTGAAATTACCAAGAAATGTTGTGCTTGAAAATGTTCATTTAGATGGAAGTCTTTTAACTCTTACTTACTATATGAATAGTTTAAAGGATTATCCAGGGGTAAGATAGAACTAAATTATATCAAGGTGTGTTCAAAAACCTTGATTTTTTATGAGTATACAATAAAACTCTTTTTTAAGAGTTTTATTTTTTTTTGTTTTATGCTATAATTGAAATAAGTTTTATTTGAGGGAATGGTCATTAAATGATTGCTTTTGTGACAATTTATATGTTAAAAATATTCTTTAAAATTCTCTTTTTTAAATCTTAATTGCAAAGAATAATTATATTGTATTTTAATGCTGAGGCTATAATACAATAAATTTAAAATTTTTTTGAAATAATATTAATTTATTTATATCTTTAACTTTTATAATTAGTTAAGTTATAAGGTATTTCAATTTAATAATATTGATAAAATGGCTTATGAAAGGCTTAAGATATATGAATTATATTGATGGTATTTTAGAAAAATATGGGCTAAATTTAGATGAACTATTAATATTAATAGTTTCATTTACAGTGTTTTTACCATTTTATTTTTTAATATTCGCTTTTAATGCTCTATTTTTCTATTTAATAGTTAGTGGTAAAATTATTCCTATATTAAAAGGAACGCCATATGTTAAAAATGTTTTAGCATTTACTCTACTAATATTCGTAGTTTCAGTGTTTAAACATAATTTATATGGTATTGGAGTATCAATAATTATATTTGAATTTGCTATGTTTTTTATGTACTATAGATCTATTATAAATAGAAAGTTATTTTCAAGAATTATTAATCTGTATATGATTGTTTCAATATTTTGTTTTATTTTGACAATTCTTTCAGTACTATATAGTAAGTTTAGTATGGATTTAAAGATGTATGAATTTATAGAATATATGGCTTTGCATAGACCAGTATCGTCATTTTTTAATACGAATTACTATGCTACTATTTGTGAATTCATAATTATAATAGCAATGTATTATTTTTTATCAAATAAAAATAAAAATAATAGACTGTATTTTTTGTGTGTAAGTACACTTGCATTTATAGTTCTGTTTTTGACAGAAAATAGAACTGCATTACCAACAATTTTGATTGCAACTTTGGTGCTTTCTTTAACGAAAAATAATAAAAAAGTTTTTGCATTTCTTGGAATTTTTACAGTGGTCATAGTAATACTTATGATTTTTTCTAATAGGATTTTTCCAAGATATGAATTTATAGGAAATTCTCTTGGAACAAGGAAAGAAATTTGGGATAATGCTATTAAACTATTTAAACAAACTTTCTTGTTTGGTAGTGGCCCAATGGCTTATCAAAATGCAACTTGGGTAACTCACCCGGCAAACCATGCTCATAACATAGCTTTAGATGTATTAATTAATTTTGGTATTGTCGGTATTTTGGTAATTGCACCTCTTTTTGTAGGAATAGTTAAGCAAGTATATAGTATAAGAAAAAGAAATTTATTTAGACTCATAATAGCTTTAACTGTTGTAGTTATTTTGCATGGAATGTTGGATGTTACAATCCTATGGCATCAAACTGCTTATATTTATTTTAGTGTATTACTAGCGGTTGGAAAAGTTAGTAACTTTGAATCTAAATTTATTTTCTAAAAAGGTGTTTTATGATTGTTTTAAGTGTTAATGGCTTAACTAAGTCGTTTTTAAGTGAAAATATATTAGAAAATGTGACTTTTTCGATTTCTAACAGAGATAAAGTTGGAATAGTAGGAGATAATGGAAGTGGCAAAACTACATTATTTAACCTTTTAATTAAAGATTTATCTGCTGATAGTGGAGAAGTAAATTTTGCAAAAAATGTAAATCTATCTATTTTAAAACAAAATATTTCTTATACTAGTGATAAATCAGTTTATGAAGAATGCCTAGAAGTTTTTGAAGATATTATTTTTCTTGAAAAAGAGATAAGAGAATTAGAGATTGAAATGGGTAATAAGGATTTAAGTGAAGAAGAAATTCACAAACTTTTTGATATATATGAAAGTAAAAGACATTATTTTGAAGAAAATAATGGATATTCTTATAATTCGAAAGTTAGAGGAGTTTTGTTTGGACTTGGTTTTTTAGAGGAAGACTTTTCTAAATCAGTTAATAATTTGAGTGGTGGGCAAAAAAGTAGATTACATTTAGCAAAAATTTTACTTAAACCGTCAAATTTGATTTTACTTGATGAACCAACAAACCACTTAGATATAGAATCTATTCAGTTTTTAGAGTCTTATCTAAGAGAATATAAAGGAAGCTGCCTTATTATTTCTCATGATAGGTATTTTTTAAATGCTGTTTGTAACAGGATTTTTTCAATAGAGAATAAGAAATTAAAGGTTTTTAATTGTGGATATGATGAATATATTTCAAGACGTGAAAAAGATTTTGAAATTAATAGACATCTTTATGAAAAACAACAAAAAGAGATTTCTAGGCAGAAAGAAATTATTCAAAGATTTGAAAATTATGGAAATAATAGATTTATAAAGCAGGCAAGTTCAAGACGCAGACTTCTTGATAAAATGGATTTGATTGAAAATCCAGAAATTTATAAAAATTCAATGAGATTAAAACTAGTTCCAGAAGTTGAGTCTGGGAAAGATGTTTTGGATATTTCAGATTTGACAATGGGATTTAATGATAAAATTTTATTTAATAATATAAATTTAAATATCTATAAAGGAGATAAAATTGGTCTTGTTGGAAAGAATGGAGTTGGTAAAACAACTTTATTCAAAATAATTTGTAATAATCTTGAGGCTTTAAAAGGAAAATGTGATTTAGGTGCTAGAGTATCAATTGGGTATTACGATCAGGAGCAAAAAACTTTAAGTAATCAAAATACAGTTATGGATGAATTTTGGGATGCCTATCCAAAAATGAATAATTTTGAAGTTAGAAGTCATCTTGCAAAGTTTAACTTTTTTGATGAAGATTTATTTAAATCTGTTGGAGAATTAAGTGGTGGAGAAAGAGCAAGGCTTGAACTTTTAAAACTAATGTTGTCGAAATCTAACTTTTTACTTCTTGATGAACCAACGAATCATTTAGATATTGAAAGTAAAGAGGTTTTAGAAAAAGCAATTGTAGATTATTCTGGAACAGTTCTCACTATTTCGCATGATAGATATTTTTTAAATAAAGTTGTAAATAAAATTTGGTTATTAGAGGATAGTAAAATAACAGAATATTATGGGAATTATGATTACTTTTTAGAAAAGTTAAATGAAAAAAATGAAATAGAAGAAAAGATAATCTCAAAGACAGAAATTGAGAAAGAAAAAAAGAAGAAAAGAGAATTAGAAAGACAAGAAAAAGCTAAAAAACAAAAATTGAAGGAAATTGAAGATAAAATTTTTGAAATAGAAGACAAAATTGAAACTTGTAATAGAGATATTCAAAATCCAGAAATTTTTAATGATAAAGATAAATTTTTAAAACTTAGTAAAGATTTGTCTGAATTGATAGAAGAAAAGGAAAATTTATATTTAGAATGGGAAAATTACTTGTAGGAGAATAGTATGAATAGTGTTAATCCGTTAGAAAATGTTCAAATGATTTTAAAAAAATCTTGTGAAGTTTTAGATTTAGATGAAAGTGTTTATAATCTTTTAAAGGAACCAGAAAGAACCATAGAAATAAATATACCTGTAAAAATGGATAATGGAAAATTTAGAATTTTCAAAGGTTATCGTTCTCAACATTGCGATGTTATGGGTCCATATAAAGGAGGTATCAGATTTCATCAAAGTGTAAATGGGGATGAAGTTAAAGCTTTATCTATTTGGATGAGTTTAAAATGTTCAGCTACTCATTTGCCTTTTGGCGGTGGAAAAGGTGGAATAATAGTAGATGTAAATGAATTATCTGAAAATGAGCTTGAAAAACTATCAAGAGGATATGTTAAAGAGCTTTACAAATATATTGGAGATAGATTTGATATTCCAGCACCTGATGTAAATACAAACGAAAAAATTATGGCTTGGATGTTAGATGAGTATATAAAATTAACCGGTAATAATACTCTTGCAACTTTTACCGGAAAAGCGTTAGGCTTTGGGGGATCTTTTGGAAGAAAAGAGGCAACAGGAGTTGGAGTTGCCGTTATGACTAGAGAATCCTTAAATAAATTAGGTATTAATATAAGAGATTCAAAAATTGCAATTCAAGGTTTCGGAAATGTAGGTTCTAATACTGCGAAACATTTAGCAAGAATGGGTGGAAATATTTTAGCAGTTTCAGAATTTGATAATGAACATGGTGTTTACACCATATATAATGAGAATGGATTTAATGTTTTTGAACTAATTGATTATTTTTCAAAAAATCATACATTATATGATTTTAAGGGTTCTAAACATATTTCAATAGATCAATTTTATTCTTTAGATGTAGATGTTCTTATACCTTGTGCTTTAGAAAATTCAATTACAGAAGAAGAAGCTCAAAAAATAAGAGCTAAATTAATTGTTGAAGGGGCTAATGGCCCTGTTAATTATCTTGCCGATAGAATATTAAGTCAAAAAAATATTGAAGTAATTCCAGATATTTTAGCAAATTCAGGCGGTGTTATAGCTTCTTACTATGAATGGGTACAAAATATTTCGGGAATGGATATGACAGAAGATGATGTTTTAAATAAAGTAGAGTATAAAATGCTACTTGCTTATAATGAAATAATGAAGATAAAAGATAAATATGATGTAACAATGAGACTTGCTTCTTATATTTATTCAGTTTTAAGACTTTATAAGATATTAAAGTTAAGATCTAGAATTTAAAAAATTATTCTATTTAGGTACTTGACATAATCAAAAAAATATTTTATTATATTACTATAAGTTAAGTAATAATATAGTTTAATAAATAAAAAATTTTGTAAATTGGTTTTTTTTTTCTCTATTTAGAGGTAAAAAGAAGACCAATTTTTTTATAGGAGGAATTTATGAGCAGAATTGATGATTTTGGAAAATTTACTTTTAATAAAAGTGCAATGAAAAGAAAACTGCCGTATCCTGTATATTTAAAATGGAAGAATGCTATCAGAAAAGAAGAACTTTTGGATAAAGACAGTGCCGATATAATTGCGCATGCAATGAAAGAGTGGGCTATAGAAAAGGGAGCAACACATTATTGTCATTGGTTTCAACCGTTGAATGGTAATACTGCAAAAAAACATGAGAGTTTTATAAGTAAATCAAGTGAAAATTTACCTATAGTTAGATTTTCAGGAGAGGAACTTTTAAAGAGTGAGCCAGATGCTTCATCTTTTCCAAATGGAGGAATGAGATCAACTTTTGAAGCTAGAGGTTATACATATTGGGATTGTACTGCAAATGCTTTTATTATGGATAATATTTTATATATTCCATCAATATTTGTTTCTTTTGATGGTATAAGTTTGGATAAAAAAGCTCCACTTTTAAAAAGTATGGACTTTTTATCAAAACAAGCTACTGCTTTATATAATTTATTTTCAGATGAAAAGATTTTTAGAGTTAGAATAAAAGTTGGCTTAGAACAAGAATTTTTCTTGATTGATAGGAAATTCTATGAACAGAGAGTTGACCTTATAAATACGGGAAGAACATTAATCGGTGAAATGCCACCTAAGGATCAAGAGTTATTACAGCATTATTTTGGTTCAATTCCTAAAAGAGTTATGAATTACTACAATAGTATAAATAAAAAATTAGAGGATTTAGGTATTAATTCTAAAACTGAACATAATGAAGTTGCTCCTGGTCAGTTTGAAGTTGCAATTCTATATGATACAGTAAATGTTTCTGTTGATAATAATCAAATTGTTATGGAAGTTTTAAGAAAAACAGCTTATGAGCATGATCTTGTCTGTTTATTACATGAAAAGCCATTTAAAAATGTAAATGGAAGTGGAAAACATAATAATTGGTCTTTGGTTACAAATTATGGTAAAAATTTATTTAAACTACCAAAAAAAGATGATGAAGTAGAGAGACTACTTTTTGCTATATTTATGATTTCTACAGTCTCAGCTGTAAATAAATATTCTTCATTACTTAGAGTTTCATCTTCAAGCGTTAGAAATGATTTAAGACTTGGAGGAGATGAAGCTCCACCATCAATAGTATCTGTTTATTTAGGAAATGAAATTGAAAATGTATTATGTGATATTTTAGATATGGAAGTTAAAAATCCAATAAAATTAAATGATTTTAATATTAGTAATCTGGAATTTGCACCAAGAGATACTGATGATAGAAATAGAACATCACCTTTTGCTTATACTGATGGAAAATTTGAGTTTAGAATGTTAGGTTCAATGCAAAGTGCAGCAGATTGTAACATAATTTTAAATACAATAGTTGCTTCAGAGCTTAAAAATATTTTACAGAAAGTTGAAAATATTAATGATAAGTCTGAAAGAATTGTGGCTTGCAAAAATATTCTAAAAGAAATCTTTGTTGAAAGTGAAAGAATTTTATTTTCTGGCGATAATTACTCAAAAGAATGGATTGAAGAAGCAGAAAGAAGAGGACTTAAAAATAATAGAACATATTTAGAAGCAATATTAAGTGCAAAAGAGTCAAAAGAGTATGATGTTCTTTTGAAAAATGGTATTTTAAATTATTTAGAATTAGGTGCAGTTTATGATGTTTGCATTGAAGATATAAAGAATACTTATTTGCTAGAGATGAAAACATTAATTAATATGATTAATAAAGATGTCATTCCATCTTGTATACAAGAACTTAATTTTGAAATAAATTTGAATGAAAGAGTAAAAAATGTTAAACTAAATGAGAGAATTAACAAACTAAATAATTTGCTTGAGGGATTATTTGTTAAACTTGATGAATTTAATGAATTTGAAAAAACAATAAAAAATAAAAATGGAATTGAAGAAGTAATAAGTTTACATAAATTCGTTCCTAGAAAAATAGAAGAAATTAGGAAAATAAGTGATGAAATTGAATCAAATGTTTCAAGAGAAAATTGGAAAATACCAACTTATGAGGAAATGTTTAGAGTATTAAATTAGGAGGATATTATGAGCAAATTTATTTTCATTACCGGAGGAGTTGTTTCTGGAATAGGTAAAGGAATATGTGGAGCAAGTTTGGGAAGGCTTTTAAAAGATAGAGGATTTAGTGTTTTTATGCAAAAATTTGATCCATATATAAATGTTGACCCGGGAACAATGAGTCCATATCAACATGGAGAAGTTTTTGTAACAAAAGATGGAGCAGAAACAGATTTGGACTTAGGTCATTATGAAAGATTTATTGATGAGGAACTTACTCAAAGAAGTAATGTTACTACTGGAAGAATTTATAGTGAAGTAATTCAAAAGGAACGTAGAGGAGATTATAACGGTTCAACAGTTCAAGTTATTCCACATATTACTGATAGAATAAAGGGATATGTTTATAAGGCTGCTGAGGAAAGTAAAGCTGATATAATTATAACTGAAATTGGTGGTACAGTTGGAGATATTGAATCACTACCTTTTATTGAAGCAATTAGACAAATTCATGCGGAAAATAAAAAAGAAGATGTTTTATTTATTCATACTACTTTGGTACCTACTATACCGGGCTCAGATGAATTAAAAACTAAGCCAACCCAACATTCTTTTAAGGAACTTATGAGTCAAGGAATAAAGACTAATATAATAGTTGTTAGAAGCCCTGAAAAAATTTCTGATGAAATAAAAAATAAAATCAGTCTTTTTTGTGATGTTCCAAAAAGTGCAATTGTTCAATCAGAAAATGTTGATTTTATATATGAAGTTCCTGTTAGATTACATGAACAAGGTTTAGATGATTATGTTTTGCATAAACTTTGCCTTGAAGGAAAGCCAATTGTAAAAAATAATTGGAAAGAAATGATTGATTCATATAAAGAGGTAAAATCTGAATTAGAAATTGGACTTGTTGGCAAATATGTTCAACTTCATGATGCTTATCTTTCAGTCTCTCAAGCGTTAATAGATGCAGGATATAAAAATGCTCATAAGATTAATATTCATTGGATAAATTCTGAAGAAGTTACTGAAGAAACGGCTAAAGAAGTATTTAAAGGAATTGATGGAATTATAGTTCCGGGCGGCTTTGGTGGCAGAGGAATTGAAGGAATGATTGCTACAAGTAAATATGCAAGAGAAAATAATATTCCTTATTTTGGAATATGTCTTGGAATGCAAATTGCAATTATAGATATAGCAAGAAATGTCGCAAATCTTGAAGGAGCAGATTCAACTGAAAAAGATGATACTACCAAATACCCAGTTATAGATTTGATGGAAAATCAATTTGATGTTGAAAATATAGGGGGAACCTTAAGACTTGGTAATTATGATTGTAAACTTTTAAAGAACACTAAATCTAGAGAACTTTATAATTCTGAAATAATTCAAGAAAGACATAGACACAGATACGAATTTAACAATAAATATAGAAAAGAACTTGAAAAAGCTGGAGTTATTTTTTCAGGAATAAATCCTGAACTTAATCTAGTTGAAATTATAGAATATACTGGCAGTAATTATTTTGTTGCTTGTCAATTCCATCCTGAATTTAAATCAAGACCAAATAAAGTTCATCCACTATTTGATGGTTTTATAAAGGCATCTATAAAAAATAAAAATAAATAGTTAATATTAATTAAGAAACAGATTTATATTTGTTTCTTATTTTTTTATAATAATATAGACATGTATTTTATAAAATGATATAATTTTAGTGAAAAAATTTTTAATAATTTTAATTTAGGAGGAAAAATGGGATTATTTGATATAGTTAAAAAAGCTTTAACAGGAGCGAGTAATGAGGATAATATAAAAAACAAGGCAAGGATGCGTGAAATTTTTAATTCTTGTGTAGAAAATGGCGATGACTACAAGTTAATATATTGTCATATGCAAAATGAGACTAATGCTGTTGTTGTAAAAGTTACAAGACATAGTAATTTTATTGTTGGATATAAAGAAGGAGAAGTTGTTATAATTAATGTAAATGCAACTTTGACAGAATATTCAGAACCGGAATATTTTAATAAAGAAAATGGAGCAACAATAAAAACATTTGTAGGTTATTGTGTTGCTGATAAAGAAAATGTACATTATCAATTTGAACCTATAACATTTGAGCCAGGAATTGTAAAAGGTGCAAAGTATTCAGTTGCAATTACACAAAGTGGAGCAGAAGTATCAGAATTTCGTAAATTTTTCAAACGTGGATTGTAATTTAATATTGTTTTTTAGAACTATAGAAAACTTAACGATTAAGATTTTGTCTTAATCGTTTTTTGATTGAAATGGACTGGGAATTGAAAAATTGATGTGTAAAATAATTGTAATAAAATATAAAAAATGTTAAAATTAAATTGAAATAAGTAATTGAAAAAATTTATTAGTGATTTGGAGAAATATATGTTATTAGTTATAGATGTTGGAAATACAAATATTGTTTTGGGAGTTTATCAAGGATATTCACTAATTTGTGATTTTAGACTTAATACGATAAAAAATAAAACAAGTGATGAATATGCAATGTCAATTACAGAAATATTACATGCTAACGATATTAAAAAATCTGAAATTGACGATGTTGTTGTAGCATCAGTTGTTCCTGATGTTATGCATTCAATTGAAAATGCTATAAAAAAATATTTTAATTTAAAACCAATAATTATTGATGATAATTGTGATTTGGGAATAAAAATAAATCACGATAATCCAAAAACAATTGGAGCAGATAGAATAGTAAATTCAGTTGCAGGAATTAAAAAATATGGAGTTCCTTTGATAATTATAGATATTGGAACAGCTATTACTTTTGATGTAGTTGATGAAAATTCAGTTTATCAAGGTGGAGCTATAATTCCAGGAATTGGAATTTCATCAGAAGCACTTTTTTTAAAAACTGCAAAACTTCCAAGAGTAGAACTTTATAAACCTGAAAGAATTGTAGCTAAAAATACAATGGATAATATTAGAGTTGGTATGGTAATTGGATATATTGGACTTATTGAAAAGTTGATTGATGAAATTGTAAAAGAGATGAATTTTGATGTTTCTAAGTTAAAAGTTGTTGCAACAGGTGGATATTCCAGCTTAATTACCAAAGATATAGATAAGATTAATATTATAGATAAGAAACTTACTCTTGATGGAATGCTTGAAATCTATAAGATGAAAAAGGGGTTATAGTATGCTTGATGGAGACATTTTTTTAGCTCCACTTGCAGGAGTTAGCGATGTTGCATATAGAATTTTAGCTAGTGAAATGGGAGCGAGTTTAACTTTTACTGAGATGGTTTCTATAAAAGGATTATATTATGATAATGACAAAACTTCAATTATAACTTATATTGACAAAAGAGAAGGACCTGTTGGATTACAAGTATTTGGAAGTGATGAAAATATTATGGCAGAAATAATCCAAAATAGGTTTAATAAAAGAGATGATATTTATCAACTTGATTTGAATTTAGGATGCCCTGCTCCAAAAATTGTTAAAAATCATGAGGGAAGTTACTTGATGAAAGAACCCAAAAAGGTTAAAAGTATTGTTTCAACTATGGTGAAAAATTCTAAAGTTCCCGTAAGTGTTAAAATTAGATTGGGTTTTGATGAAAAAAACAAAAACTTTTTAGAAGTTGCTGATGCTATTGTTGAAGCTGGAGCTTATATGATTACATTACATGCAAGAACAAGAGAAATGTTTTATTCAGGAAAGGCTGATTGGAATGCTATAAAAACTTTGAAAAATCATGTTCCTATAAAAGTAGTTGGAAATGGAGATGTTTGTAGCGTTGAAGATTATGTAAGAATGAAAGAAGAAACCGGAGCTGATGCAGTTGCAATTGGAAGGCATTCTCTTGGGAATCCATTTATTTTTAAACAAATTAAGGATTATAATTTAACAAAAAAATACTCATCTCCAACTTTGGAAGAAGTTATTGATACTATAAAAAGGCATTATAAACTGGAGTTGGAATTTAAACCGGAAAGAATAGCAATAAGAGAAATGAGAAAAAATATTTTATGGTATTTAAAAGGTTTTAAAGATTCAAACAAGGTGAAAAATACTATAAATACTTTAACTGATATTAACGAAATTTTTGATGTATTAAATGAATATAAAAATAATTTTAATTAAGATTACAATTACAATATACATAATAAACATAAGGAGAAATTTAATCTCAGTATAATAATTTTGTAAGATTTGGAGGATATTATGAAAAAATTATTTAAAGCCTTATCATTTTTACTTGTTTTTGTATTATTTTTAAATTCTTGTAAATCTGCAGTAAATGGAACATACGAGGGAAAAGCTAGAGGACATAATGGAGATGTTGTTATTGATGTAAGTTTTGAAAATAATAAAATAAAAAAAGTATCATTAAAGGAAAGTGTTGAAACTGAAGATGTAGGGAAACTTGCTATTGAAAAATTGATTGAAAAAGTTAATTCAGGAGATCTAAATTTAGATGAAATAACAGGTGCAACTTATTCTTCAAAAGCTTTTATAAACGCTCTTGCAGATGCTATAAACAAATCCGGACTCGATTATAAAAAAATTCTTAAAAACAACCCTACTACTAATGAAAAATTTGAAACTAAAGAAATAAATGTTGATGTAGTTGTTGTTGGTTCAGGAGGGGCAGGATTAATATCTGCAATTAAAGCCAAAGAATCTGGAGCTAATGTCGTAATTTTAGAAAAGTTACCAATAATCGGTGGAAATACTTTAATTTCAGGTGCTGAATATGCAGCTCCAATGAATTGGTTACAAGAAAAGGAAAATATAAAGGACAGTATAGACTTATTTAAAAAAGATGTTGAAAAAGCTGGAGGAGATAAAGAACTTATAGATGTTTTAGCTAATAATGCACTTGATGGTGCAAAATGGTTAAGAGATGATGTTAATGTTGAGTGGACAGATGAACTTATGTTTTTTGGAGGTCATTCAGTTAAGAGGTCTTTAATTCCTAAAGGTCAATCTGGAAAAGAATTGATAAACAAATTGCAAGCTAAAGCTGAGGAATTGGGAATAGAAATTTTAACAGAGACTAATGCCTATGAACTTATCACGAAAGATAATGTAGTTACTGGAGTTAAGGCTAAAATAAAGACTGGAGAATTGATAGTTAATGCGAAATCCGTTGTTTTAACAACAGGTGGTTTTGGAGCAAACAAAAAAATGCTTTATGATAATGATAAAGAAATTGATGATAAAATTCTTTCAACAAATTCTGCAGGTTCAACAGGTGATGGGATAAAAATGGCACAAGCTATTGGAGCTGATGTTGTAGATTTAGATAAAATTCAGTTATATCCTGTTTGTGATGTTGAGACAGGTAAACTTTTATATACTGGAGACACAAGGCTTGTTGGTGGAGCAATACTCGTAAACAAAGAAGGAAAAAGATTTGTTGAAGAGTTGGGTACTAGAAGAGAAATTTCAATGGGAATTAAGGCTCAAACGGATAGTGTTGCATATCAAATTTGGGATGAAGAGTCAATGAAAAAATCAAATATTTTACCTACTCACGAAGTCGAATATAATAATTTGATAGAGGGTAAAAAACTTTGTAAGGTAAATTCAATTGATGAAATGGCTGACTTTTTTGGAATAGATAAGGAAAATTTAAAAGCAACAATAAATAAATTTAATGAAGATTCAAAAAATGGAAAAGATACATTATTCAATCTTAGAAGATTAGGTTTTAAAATAGATAAAGCACCTTTTTACTGTTTAGAAGCCGTTCCTGCAGTTCATCACACAATGGGTGGTCTTAAGATAAATAAAGATGCAAGTGTGTTGGATAAAAATGGAAATATTATAAAGGGATTATACGCTGCAGGAGAGACAACAGGTGGAATTCATGGTAATAATAGACTTGGTTCCGTCTCAATAGCAGATATTACGGTTTTTGGAATTATAGCAGGAACTAATGCAGCAAAAAACAAATAATTTACACATAAAAAAGGAGCGTGGCTCCTTTTTTAATATTTGTTTTTTAATTCATTGTAGAAAATTGAAGGTTCAACAGGTAAATTGTTTCTTTCTTTTATTGTAAACAAAAATAATCTTTTTCTTGCCCTAGTCATTGCAACATAGAATAATCTTCTCTCTTCTTCTAATAATTTTTCATCAAAAGAATTTAATATACTTTTTTGTGGAAATTCTCCATCAATTAAATCAATAATAAATACATTATCATATTCTAAACCTTTTGCAGAATGTATTGTTGAAATTGATATATTAGATTTTGAACTTGAAGCATTTTTAAGTAATTCTTTTAAATTGTTCAATTTTTCAATAAATTCATCAAAAGTTTTTAAATCTTTGGATAAATATTTTATCAAGTCAAATATTAGATTATAATTTAGATTGGAAAAGTCATTAAAATTATCCAAATAATCTCTATATCCAATCTCATAGAGAATACAATCAATTTTATCCTCCATTTTCATCCTTTTTAATCTTTTAAAATCATTTCTTAAAGATGTAAATTTGTTTATATAAAAATCATTTAACTCATCCAAGTCTAGTAGACTTTCCAAAACACATTGATTATAAGGCTTATATTCCAATTTAGAGATGAAGTCCTTTTTTATATAGGCATTAAGTTTAAAATAAATTCTTTTAAAAGCTTCCAAGTCTGAAGTATCTTCAGAAAATAAAAGGATATTTTTTACATCATTTAATATTCTGTTAGAATAAAAATCGAATTTATTTTCTTTTACAAAAAAATCAATATCATTATTTTTTAATATGTCCGCTATATATAGCGAAGATATATTATTACGATACAAAACTCCGA